>JAUVCU010000189.1 GCA_030590715.1 Lentisphaeria bacterium | reverse complement strand
CTGTGACATGAGAGACCAAAGCTCAGGAATAAGCAGGCTCACATCGTGATCAACTTTGTATTTATGACCAATGTAACCTGCCGCGGTAGAGAAACCGTTGTATCCCGTAAGAATAAACGATAGCAATGCGTTATTAAGATCAGAAGTCGCGCTCAGGGCGTTGAATGGCCCTTTTGTCAAAGCACCTTCAGAACCAGCTCCTGTCGTTGATGGAGACTTACCCGTTAAGCTACAGATAAAGTCGGCAAACAACTCGGGAAGTTCCTGATAATGGATTGGTCCATATACAGCGAGAGGACGAATTCCTGCATCGTGGTCAGCCGGATTGTTACGGCGACCTGGGAGCACTGCATTTACCGGGGTATAGAGTGGTTTATCTGACTGGATCTTGCGAATCAGGCGCATCCCTGTCAGTGCAAGGTATTTATCTTTCCCATCAAGTAGATCGGGGCGAGTCTGCAGATAGCGAGGGTTTTTAGTCGGAGCTCCATCAACAATGCGCGGCATCGATGATGAAACAAACTGTGTATCGTTACCAGACTCAGCAACACTGCTGATCACATTCTGCATCGGCAGCGTGTATTCTTTAAACGATATACTCTTTTCTACAATATCAATCGCATCCTGTTTATTGAGCGGTTGAAAATTCGAAATAAAGTTTCCGTCAGAAGCCATATCCGCTTCCGCCTGTTTATCATATCCTCTTATCACGGCATCATCCGGGCGCTGGAAAAAACGGAATTCACAGTTCTCCGCAAACTTGATACTCGGCGAATCCGCATACTCCGGATTTAACCCCTCAAGTTTATGGCTCGGAACAACTATCGACACTGATATGTCATCCTGCCACTGCACTTTTTGTGAAGGAATATAATCCATACGAAGTTTGCATGTACGCCAGATGCCTTCGGGGCTTCTTCCAACACGCAGATAACCACCTACCATCTTGCGGTTATTGAATTTCATTTCATGTCCCATTTCACCATTAATAAAGTCAACGGTAAAATGTTCTCGCCAGTGTTTACCCCATTTTTCATCGTAGTGACGTTTCAGAAGAAAAACCAGACCTTTAATACGGTTTGGAATTGACTCAAGCCACTCATTGTATTCATCGGTGTTTTCAGGAGAAGGGTTCAATAGCTTAATTACAGAGCCGAGAGTGCGGTGACTGCTCAGAATAGGGTGAGCCTGTTCGTCGTTCTTACTTGGATTATCTTTGAAGCGGCCGCTGTAATCTTTTTTTACCAGCTCATCAACTGCCATCATATCCTTCACATAATCAGCGGTGAATACCGGTCCGTAGAACATCGCATCCTGAATCGATTTGGAAATCTCGGATTTTCCTCCACCCGAAACGGTAGATGGTTTGTGGCACATTGTTCCTTCAGAATACGTTCCGACCAGACGCCATGAGTTCACCGATGGATGACGGACAAGGTTTATTTTCAGACCTGTAGGATACACAAACGTACGCTCTTCAAGAAGCTTCAGCGTGTGATTCACTCCATCTTTTGACCAGCTTACAGTCTGACTGTCAACATCAAATGATGCATTCTCCCGGACGTAGTAGATGCTGTTATAGTTGTTGTCAACTGCATAGCCTTCCGGGTAAACGGTAATGTTCTCTCCCATTGCCTTGATAGTATCGGCAAAGGTATTGTCATACGCATAAATAGTACTGTCCGGGCTGAATTGGCGACCGAAGTTTCGACGAGGAGTGGCAAGAGCTCCTCCGGCATGCTCTTCTTCTGCAAGACCATAGAGATTTGCTGCATATCCAATCTGAGTCTTAACTTCTTTCTTGCAGTAACCAAAGTAATTATCAGCAATAAGAGTAACCATTACACCACGCTCATCACGTACACAAACTTTGAATGGCGTTCCGTCATTGTAAACTTCGTCTTCTGATTTCCAGCACATTCCGTCCTGACGTTGGCGCTCTGTCGCGTCGTCATAGTGTGGTAGACCAAGCTCTTTTTTATTAAGTCCGCAAATGTGCGGGGCAAGAATTACACAGCCCGTGTAACCACTCCAGTGATCCGGATCAAGTCCGGCATCATGCATTGCCAGGAACGGATCTCCAGCATTACCAAAGATTGATTCAACAAAATCCAGATTGCAAACGTAGTTACCCGGGGCGAAGAAACGGATTTCCATATCTTTTTTCGCAATATACCCCGGAACTTCAGGACAGATCATCGGGCGGAGAAGAAGTGACACATACGTCCTGGCTTTGTTACTCTGGCTTGAAGTAAATGGCAGTTCCATTTGATCTTCCGGAGCATTAAGAGCAGCTTTAAGCAAACGGGCAAAGGTTAGCTTTGGAACTTCTTTCTTATCAAAAGGAACCGGCAGCCCCCCCTCTACTACGTGAAATACCCCTTTTGTCGTTCGGCGGTCATGCTTAGGGTTGTGAAGGACTCCCTGCTTGATGCGGTATGAATGAATACCTTCTGCAATGAATTTATCCTCATCAGGCGCAATTGATAATTCACGTGCCAGGCCATAACGGTCAAGTGCAAATGTTGAATTCGGGAGTTTCCCTATTTCATTTTCGGGAAGTTCATCGAGGTAGCTTCCCAAAAAATCCTGAATCCTTTTGTCAACAGGACAGTGGTAGTCGTGAAGAATCCGGTTCTTTTCCCGAATGTTTTCTAACAAGTCCTCTGCCAGGTCAAGTACTTTTGTATTGCCTTTCTCAAAAATTGGCTGCCCAAGTGCGGCAAGTTTAAAGTTTATGTATTTTATCATGTTGTTATGTGCTTCGGACGAGTTTAAATCCGCACCGATACCCAATGTTCTTTTTAAATCTTTCATGTTTTCTCCGGTTGGCTGTTAATTATTTTTGTTCTTTAATAATTACCATGCAGAATATTTGCTTTCAAACAGGTGAACAAAAATACACGAAAATTATTTCGTGAATATTGACTCGTGTAATTATTTGCGTTAGTATTGTTCTGTGATTTAAAAAAAGGATATATCAATGAGCGAAGCATCAGAACAGATAGTGAGTGATCAACCGTTGAACAAACGTGGCGAAGATCGTGATCATAATGAGAATAGAGAACAGCTTATTATTACAGCATCCGCAGGAGGAAGAAGCATATGAAAAACAAATGGATAGCACTTGTAGCCGGGGTATTGATTCAAACGGTCTTTGGAGGTATTTACGCATGGAGCACATTTGTCCCCTGGCTTGGAGAAGGCTATGGATTGAGCAAAGCCCAGTGCGGCTTCATATTTGGACTGACAATTGCGGTCTTTACTTTAGCTATGACTTTTGCAGGTGGAATTATGAAGAGCAAAGGCCCTCGATTTACCGTTTGCTTAGGAGGTGTTCTATTCATGCTCGGATATATCGTTGCCTCTTTGTCAAATGGCTCATATCTTTCAATTTTGATTGGTATCGGAGTCATTGCCGGAACTGGAATTGGACTTGGTTATTCCTGCCCGCTATCCGTCGGTATGAAATGGTTCCCGCAAAAGAAAGGTTTGGTTACAGGTGTGGCGGTCGCCGGATTTGGCGGTGGAGCAATACTGCTTTCATCAGTTGCCGGACATTTTTTAAAAACCATTGATGTATTGGTATTCTTTCGTTGGCTCGGCTTAACTGCTGCTGTTGTTTTGCTTATCGCGGCATTTTTCTTAACAGAACCAACAACTGACAAGAATATTCAATCACAATCTAATGGAATCAAAGCTGTGCGGAGCTGGCCATTTTTTATTCTGACGGCAGGCATGTTTGCAGGAACCTTCTCCGGCTTGCTGGTAATTAGCAATCTTACTCAGATTGTCACATCAGCGGGGTTATCTGAAAATCAGGCTATTGCTGCTATTTCTATATTCGCCATAGGTAATGTTATTGGCCGGATTCTATGGGGATATGCATTTGATAATTTCAGCTATAAAACCATCCCCATCTCTTTAGGGTGCTTTGCCATATTTATACCGCTTCTGCTTGCGCCGCTTTCTCCATGGATAATTATGTTTGTTGTAGCTCTTATCGGATTTGGATTTGGGGCAAACTTTGTGATTTATGCCAGTGCAATATCACGCTATTTCGGAATAGATTCCTTCTCCAGACTCTACCCTTTGTGCTTTCTCGGCTACGGTGTTGCGGGTTTGACCGGCCCCTTTGTTGGAGGATGGCTAGCTGATAGTTCAGGGTCATACAACACAGCCCTGTATCTTAGCTCGGTGATCGTTTCTATTGCCACTATATTTTCGGGTTTGGGGTTACGTGTTTTTAAGTCAGAATCTTTGCATGAACACGCACATTCATCTCTCATTTCCTTAAAGGATCCCGAAGTCGCAAACTAAACAAAGATCTAGCTGATAGTAACTTTTTAGCTCTGTTCCAGTTATGTGTGGGATTTGCGTGGAGTATTATTATTCTCCAAAATCTGGAGCATTAAATCATTTGAACGCATGCGTCAGCAGTCATAGTTCAAACTTTAGTTTGTCTGCAAT
>JAUVCU010000117.1 GCA_030590715.1 Lentisphaeria bacterium | reverse complement strand
TTTGTTAATTTATTAAAAGAGTTATTCCGTTGGAACTTTAATGCTCATTCCTTTTATCAGAACTCCCGTTGCTGTAAGACTAGGATTCAATTCAATGATAGCCTCAGCTTTTCTGCCGTAACGCTTAGCGAAATCTTCAACAGTGATCTGGTCTTCAATAACATTGATTACGGCAGGTTCATCAGTGTAAAGCCCATCGTCCTGTGCATTGATCAAAGAATTTAACTCACTGTCCATGTCTACTACGTCAGAAAATTCTATTTGCTCAAGGTCGATAGCAATATCACTCTCAGTAATCGCATTGTCCATGTCGGTGATCATATCGCTATCAAGATCAAGAGTTTCATTTTCATTAATGATGCTCATTTCAGTATCTTCGAAGATAGAATCAGTTGTCGTTGTTGTGTATTTTTCAATGTCGATATTGTCTATGTCAATTCCGTCAAGATAAAAATCATCTACCGGGTCAATAATATTTTCAGCCGGTGTCGTTTCAACAGGAGTTACGTTTGCTACTGGTTGGCTTTTAGGCTTTTTAGTAACCTGTTTTTTGGAACCAGTTACAGGGATTTCAAGAACCTGACCTGCACGAAGAACCGGGTTGTCAGGAAGATTGTTTGCATCAAGTAGTGTCGATGTTTTCAAGTTGTATTTAATCGCAATAGACCAGGGTGAATCACCTTTTTTTACAATGTGCTTTCCGTCACTAGGAATCACTACTTGCTTGACTCTCTTTGTCTTTGTTCTTTTAGTTGCTGCTGTCTTTCTCGCGGGTTTGCGTGTAGGCTTGATAGCAGGGCGTTTATTTGCTGGAACGAACTCAGCTCCTGGTGGTAACGATATTTTTTGACCGACAACCAACATTTTCCTTAGTGGAATTCTGTTGAAGTCAGCAAGTTCTCTCATGCTGATTCCGTATTCACGTGCAATTTTCCAGATAGAATCACCTTTCTTGACTGTATATTGAATGCTTTGTGCATCAATTGTTTCAAGTACAGGTAGAGTTTCAATAAAAGTCCTCTGCAGAGGAGCCTCTGTTTCAAACGGAGCTATGTCTTCAATTATCATAAATTCAGTAGGGTATGTATCTTCTTTAATCATTTCAACAGGTGCAAAAAGAGCTTTCTGCTGACTTTGTGAAAATGCAGGCGGTTCAATTACTGGAGGTGGTATAATATTACTTGGCTTAAATACTTGAGGAGCACAGCCTCCACTTATTAGAGCTCCTGCACATATCGCCATTTGAAGAGATGTGTTTTTGGATAAGAATTCTTTAACATTTAGTTTCATGTTTGATCTCTTTATAGTTATTTTTTTATATTTGATTTCCTGTTTTCAATATAAGGAGTGTTTTGATTTTTTTCAAAATTATTGTCGACTAAAACCGCTTAAATTGGGTACTCTTTTTAATCCTTATATAAGGACTTACTCTTTTAGTCCTTAACCTCTTTAATTTAGCGGTTAAATATCTATCAGTGTTGATTTGTTTATGACTACGTCTGCGTTACATTTCTGCTTAGTATTTGTGTGAAAAAGTTTTGATTTTGTTGCATATAAAATTTAGAAATTATTTTGGAGATATGGCATGTCTGTCATTTTAGGAATAGAGACGAGCTGCGATGAGACTGCGGCATCAATAGTAGTAAATGGTGAAGATATACGCAGTAATGTTGTGGCATCTCAAATAGCCAAACATTCTCCATATGGAGGAGTGGTTCCTGAATTGGCTGCCCGAGAACATCTTGAGGCAATAAACCACGTGGTCAGTCAGGCGTTACACGATGCAGATATGAAAATTGATGAAGTTGACGCGGTCGCTGTTACTAATGGACCGGGATTGATGCCGGCACTGCTTGTCGGGGTGAGTTTTGCCCGCGGTCTGGCACTCTCAAATGATATACCTTTGATTGGAACAAACCATTTTCTCGCACACATTTACGGTGCTTTTCTGGATTGCGGCGTAAAAGAGCTTGAGCATGAAGATATCTATCCGATGATCTCCCTGGTTGTATCGGGCGGACATACCAATCTTGTTAAGATTACAGCTGATGGAAAAGCTGAAGTTGTTGGTACTACTATTGATGATGCAGCAGGGGAAGCTTTTGACAAAGGGGCAAAACTTTTGAATCTGGGGTATCCCGGTGGTCCTATTCTGGAACGCATCGCCAGGAACGGAGATAAAAAGGCCTATGCATTCCCACGTTCACTGACAGGTGCCGGCGGGAAGAAAGTAACAGAAGGGAACAGATTTAATTTCAGTTTCAGTGGTTTGAAGACTGCGCTTTTATATCATTGCGATAAACTTGGGGGCGGAGACAAAGTTGAAGGAAAAGTCCTTGAAGATTCTATTGCATCATATCAGGAGGCAATCGTTGACGTTCTCGTAAGAAAGACAAAAGATGCAGTCGAGTTTTTCGGAGGCAAATCAATTGTTGTCTCTGGTGGTGTTGCCTGCAATGGCCCTTTAAGAGAGCGTTTCGAAATGGTCTTCTCAAAAGATTATAATTTGTTTTTGGCTCCTAAAAAGTATTGTACTGACAATGCCGCGATGGTCGCGGGAATCGGCTTTCATTATTACCAGAAAGAGTTGTTTTCTCCTTTGGATATCGATGCTTATGCGCGATTACCCAAAATTTCGAATGTTCCTTTTTGCCAAAGCTCAACCGCGGGTCAGGAATAATTATGAGTTTAGATTTTATATTTAACGATGAAGAAGATATTGATGACTTCCCGGTAATCAAGTTTGATGACGAATATTATATGCGTATGGCTTTGCGTCAGGCTGAGATTGCGGAATCAAACGGGGAAGTCCCAATTGGAGCAGTAGCGGTAAAGGAAGGGCGTATAATAGCTCGCGCCTATAATCAGGTTGAAATGTTGAAGGATGCGACAGCGCATGCTGAAATTCTTGCAATAACTCAAGCCGAAGCTGCGATTGAGAACTGGCGTCTTGAAGGAGTTACAATTTACGTTACGAAAGAACCTTGTGCTATGTGTGCCGGGGCGATGGTAAACTGTAGAGTTGATCGCGTTGTATTCGGTCTGCCTGACCCACGGTCGGGAGGTGCTGGTGGCGCATTGGATATCACTGGTTTCCCAGGTATGCTTCATCAGGTAGAAGTTACCGGTGGAGTTCTTGAAGCTGAATCGAGAGAGATCATTCAACGCTTTTTCAAAAATGTAAGAGAGTCACGTAAAAACGAAAAGTAAATAAGGTATCGCTATGAGATTTTTTCAGAACCTGGCAGTAATGATGTTCTCATGTTTTTTGTTGTTGAGCCCGTTGTGTGCATCCGAAGAAAGTGATGCAGATGAAAAAACTAAAACAGCCTTGAATGATAATGCATATTCATCTCTGACATTATTAATGCATGTTATGCAGCTTCTCCATGAAAACTATGTGGATGAAGGAGAAGTCTCGTACAAGGAAATGATCGACGATGCTCTGGCTGGAATGGTGAGAGGATTGGATCCCTACAGCACATATTTAGATTCCAAAAAATATAACCAGTTTAGTGATTCAAGTTCCGGTGTTTTCGGAGGAATCGGTGTGGTTCTGATAATGACCAAGGACGGGCTGGAAATGCTTAGTGTACGGGAAGATGGACCTGCTGCTAAAGCTGGTGTTTTAGAAGGCGATTTTATAACTCACGTAAATTCCAAGCCAGTCAAGGAGATGGGGCTTAGAGAGAGCGTGGGAATGCTCAAAGGGGCTGAAGGGACAAAAGTTGAACTGAAAGTATTCAGACCTTCTGACGATAAAAAATTGGATCTGCTTGTAGAAAGAGAGATCATAAAAGTAAACCCGATCAGTATTTCTAAAGTTATGGAAGGTAATATCGGGTATATACACTTAAATCAATTTTCCCGTCCAACAGCGGAAATGCTTGATAAAGCATTGATAGACCTGGAAGGGCAGGGGATAAAAGCTCTGGTTTTTGATCTGCGTAATAACCCGGGTGGATTTATCGATTCTGCAGTTCAGGTGTGCAGCCGGTTTATTGATAAGGATAAGCTGGTGGTTTACACACAAGGCCGTAAAAAGAAAGATAAAGTCGTGTATAAGTCTGTAAACTGTGCTGTTAAAATTACTGAAATACCTATGGTTGTTCTGGTTAATGATTCATCGGCAAGTGCGTCCGAGATTGTTGCAGGCTGCCTGAAAGATTACAACCGCGCGGTTCTGATCGGTGAAAAAACGTTTGGAAAAGGTTCTGTTCAGACCGTTGTCGATCTCAGTAATAAAGGCGCAGTCAAATTTACTATTGCGAAATATTATACGCCGAATGAATATGTTATTCACAAAGCGGGAATTGAACCGGATATAAAAGTCGAAGTTGAAGACGAAAATAAAATTGCTTTAAACGTGCAGATCAGTAAATATCCGGGAACTATTTTTCCGGAAGGAGAAAAAGTTGTTTTTGATGCCCAGCTGAAACGGGCAATTGATGTGCTGAAAGGCGTAATGATTTATCAAGAGAGTGGGATTTAGAATGAAGAAAGATGTTAAACACCTTGGTGATTATTGGGATTCGATTGCGAATATTTACAATGACGCTGTTACTATTTCATTAGATGAATTTCACTATGGACCATTGGTCCCGGGTGATAGTGTTCTTAAATTATTACCTTCTGAACTGAATGGTAAAAGGTGTCTTGAAGTCGGAGCTGGTGCAGGGCAGAATAGTATTTATCTGGCAAAAAACGGAGCCTCGTGTATAGCGACTGATATTTCAGACAAACAACTTGAGTATGGAAGAATCATTTCAGATGAAGAAAACGTTGATGTAGAATTCAAATGTGCCTCGATGGAGGAGCTTAATCTGGAAGAGTATGGCGAGTTTGACCTTATCCATTCCAGTTATGCAATTACTTTTTCTCCCTGTCCGCAGGACGTGATTAGCCATTTATCAAAAATGCTGAAGCCGGGCGGGACGTTGCTTATCTCTACGGGGCATCCTTTGTTTACCGGAGAGTGGCTTGAACTTGATGGTGAAGACGGGCTTTTCCTGACAAACTATTTTGAGCCTGAACCGGATGTGCGTTTAGATGATGACGAAAACGAGCGAGTTCGTTCAAACTTTTATCCTATTAGTGAAATGGCTGACTGGATGTTTAATGCCGGTCTTGTTATCGAGCGAATACAGGAACCGAAGCCGCTTGCAATTGAAAGAATGAGCCCGGCACAAATTAAGAATAACGTTCCTTATTCAAGTAAGGGATGGTGTGAATATTATCCGCAGCTTAAGAACGTTCCGGCGCTGGTAATATTTAAGTGCAGAAAACTTTAGTTTGCAGCCCTGTTTCTGCTCATTTGTGGCCTTTCTGTAAGGCCTGTCCGCTCTTTTTTGTATTTATCTGGCCAAAAACGGGGCCTCGTGTATAGCTACTGATATTTCAGACAAACAACTTGAGTATGGAAGAATCATTTCTGATGAAGAAAACGTTGATGTAGAATTCAAATGTGCCTCGATGGAGGAGCTTAATCTGGAAGAGTATGGCGAGTTTGACCTTATCCATTCCAGTTATGCAATTACTTTTTCTCCCTGTCCGCAGGACGTGATTAGCAATTTATCAAAAATGCTGAAGCCGGGCGGGACGTTGCTTATCTCTACGGGGCATCCTTTGTTTACCGGAGAGTGGCTTGAACTTGATGGTGAAGACGGGCTTTTCCTCACAAACTATTTTGAGCCTGAACCGGATGTGCGTTTAGATGATGACGAAAACGAGCGAGTTCGTTCAAACTTTTATCCTATTTGTGAAATAGCTGA
>JAUVCU010000081.1 GCA_030590715.1 Lentisphaeria bacterium | reverse complement strand
TTTTCAGACATGAAGAACTCACCGTACGGTCCACTCACATTTACCTTGTCACCCGCTTTAAGGCTGAAGATATATGATGATGAAATACCAGGAGGATAGCTCGTCCTAGGAGGAGGCGTCGCAATACGTACATTTAGTGTCACAATGTTACCTTCAGCAGGGTGATTGGCCATCGAATAAGCACGAAAAATAGGCTCCTCATTTTTAGAAACGAGATCGAAAAGCCCAAATTGTTCCCAGTCTCCACGATACTCATCTTCGATGGTATAGTCTTTATAAGCAACTTCGTATTCAGGAATATCAATCTGAATATAACCACCGGCGCGGAAATCAAGGTTTTCGCCTTCAGGTAGTTTAACCGTAAATTCTTTGATAAATGTGGCAACATTGCGGTTCGAAATAACTTCACATTCCCATTTCTGAACGTCAAGAACTTCTTCAGGAAGTTCAACCTTCATGTCCTGTCGAACTTTTACCTGACAAGCCAGGCGAGTTCCTTCTCGACGTTCCGCTTTTTTGATGTGACCAAGTTCAGTTGGAAGAATATCTCCACCACCTTCGTGAACTTTACAGGTACACATCCCACACGAACCACCACCACCACAGGCAGAAGGGATAAATACTTTTTGTGCAGCAAGTGAGTTAAGCAGCGTTTCGCCCGGCTCAATCTCGAGCTCTTTATGACCTTCATTGATGTCGATCATTACCGTTCCGCCTGGGGAGAAATAGTTTGCAATCCACATAAGGCCGATCACAAGAAGCATGATAACTCCGGTAAAAACAACAACTCCGGCAATTACAATAGTAAAGTCCATTACACTTCCTCCTTGGCTAAAGTTGGAGTAATCGTAGTCGTCTCAACCTTTTTCTCAGTCGGTTTAGCTTCGGGCTCTCCGCCAAGTCTGATACCGGAGAATGCCATGAAACCAATTGCCATAAGTCCGGTAATGATAAACGCCATTCCAAGTCCGCGAAGACCTTCAGGAATATTTGAGTAACGCATCTTCTTACGAATTCCGGCAAGAAGTAAAATTGCCAGAGCCCAACCAGCACCGGATGAGAATCCGAAAACCGAAGCTTCGGCAAACGTGTAGTCTCTCTCAACCATGAACAGTGAAGCACCAAGAATGGCACAGTTTACCGTGATCAGTGGAAGGAAAATTCCCAACGCACTGTATAGAGCGTGGAAGAAGTTTTCCATAATGATCTCGAGAACCTGAACCAGCGATGCGATTACCGCAATAAAACAGATCAGTGTCAGGAATGACAGGTCAAGGTTTGCCAGTGTTTCAGACCCTGTCCAGCTAAGTGCTCCTTCTTCAAGAAGGCCTTTGTAGATCAGCCAGTTAAGAGGCGTCGAGATTGTGAGAACTACGATAACAGCCATTCCCAAACCTTTTGCCGAGGCGATATTCTTTGATTGCGCCAGATACGAACACATACCAAGAAACGATGATAACAGGATATTTGTGATAAATATCGAATCAATTGCTAAGTTAAATAAGTCCATTTTGTCTCCTCCTAGCTCTCTTCACGTAATTGTTTTTCCAGGAAAGTACGCTGGAACCAGATCAGCAATCCGATCACGATAAATGCACCAGGAGCCAGAACCATCAATAGGTTTGGTTGATAAGCATCTGGCATAATTTGATAACCAAGTAGGCTACCAGATCCGAAGAGTTCTCGGAACGAAGCTACAAGAATCAGAACAATACCGTAACCGATACCATTACCTATACCGTCAATAAATGCAGGATATGGTGGGTTCTGCAAGGCGAATGCCTCGGCACGACCCATAACGATACAGTTTGTGATGATCAGTCCAACAAATACACTCAGCTGTTTACTTACATCGTAAACAAAAGCTTTCAGTACCATGTCGGCAAGAATAACCAGCGTCGCAATAATACAAAGCTCAACGATCATTCGGATTTTTGAAGGGATGTGATTTCTCAGCAATGAAATAGACATATTAGAGAAAGCCGTAACCAGTGTCAGTGAGGCTGTCATAACCAGTGCCGTTTCAACTTTTGTTGTAACGGCAAGCGCTGAACAAACTCCAAGAATCTGCCATGTGATCGGGTTATTCTTTGATAATGGTTCAATTAATATTTTCTTTAGCTTAGCCATATTAAATACCTCCCTTTGCAGCGCGAAGAGAGCTAAAATATTTGTTGTAGATCGTAAAGTCTTTGTTGATAAGCTTCGTCACACCTTTACATGTCATTGTCGCTCCACTTAGACCATCAACTTTGTGATTGTTTTTTGGTTCACCCGGTTTTACCACTTCGAATGGAAGAGGCTGACCGTTTGCAAAAAGCTTTTTGCCTTTGAAGTCTTTTTTGAATTCAGGATTCTCAATCTCACCACCAAGACCAGGCGTTTCACCCTGTCCGATAACCTCGAAACCAGAAATAGTTGCGAAGTCAGGCTCAAGAGCAACCAGCGTCTTAATAGTTGACCACAGACCTTTACCACTCATCTGTACTACGAATTTCTTAGAACCAGTTTCTGCAGTGTATATGTAAATCGGATAGTACTGCTTAACACCGTTTTTCTCTTTGAACTGCTGAGAGTCTGACAGTTTGAAAACATCCTGCTTGTCAGCAAGGTCTCCATCACTATTTAGAATTTTTACTTCAACTCGTTTTTCAAATAGCTCGGCTACTTTCTCTTTGCTTAGCTTTTGGCCTTCTTTTGAAATATCTTCACCACATGCTTTTAGAACCAGTTCGCGAAGTTCATTTTCTTTATTTGCTTTATAAAGCGGGTTAAGCAATGAATATGCAGAAGCAAGAACCAAACTACAGCCCAGGCATATAATCAGAGCAAACCGTATTGTTTTAAAATCATCCACGGCGAGTCCTCCTTTTGATGTGAGATTCAACAACAAAGTTATCAATAACAGGTGCAACAACATTCATGAACAGGATCACAAGCATAACGCACTCAGGGAATCCCGGATTGAATACCCTTATCAGAACAATAAGAATACCGAACATAAATCCGTAAATCAGTTTACCGAGATTAGTTGCCGCAGCGGAAACAGGGTCAGTAAGCATGAAGAATGCTCCGTAAGCGAAACCACCCATAACAAGGTGATAGTAGAACGGTAGCTGAGCGGCAGTCGAGTCACTTAGAACTCCTGTCAGCAATCCACCTGCAATACAACCTACAACGGCCGCAGCAACGATTCTCCACGATGCAACAGCGGTGATCATAAGGATGACTACACCGATAAGACACATCAATGTTGAGGTTTCACCGATACTTCCCGGAATATTTCCGAGGAACATATTCGACAATGTAAACCCTTTACTGGCGAGAGCCTCTACGGCGGTTTGACCTGCCGGAAGATCGGCTAGGACTCCAAGCGGAGTCGCTCCCGTGTAAGTATCAACTTGAGTAAGGTCTTCAGCCCCTGTAATGAATTGAATAATCTCGCTATTGGTATTTAGTTTTACCCATACGTCTCCAGTCATATTTTTAGAGTAAGCGATGAAAAGGAAAGCACGACCAACGAGCGCAGGATTCAGAATGTTCATTCCCGTTCCGCCGAAGATCTCTTTACCGATAACCACACCAAATGAAACGGCGATAGCAACCTGCCACAACGGAGTTGTAGGAGGAAGTGTTAGCGGAAAAATCAGACCTGTTACCAGGAATCCCTCATTGATCTCGTGGTTGCGGACAACTGAAAAAAGAACTTCCCACAGTCCACCGACAATGTACGAAACTGCAATAATCGGAATTACCATTGTCGCCCCAGCATACAGATCCATAAGGAAACGGGTCGGGTATTCCAGTGTTGTCGCATCAACATTCCACGTGTTGTACTGATATCCGGCATTCCAGATACCGAAAATAGTACAAGGAATAAGAGCAAGAATCACAAAAGACATAAATCGTTTAAGGTCCATAGCATCACGAACGTGGGCCCCTTTGTGCGTCGTCTCTGGCGGAGTAAAAAGGAACGTGTCCTTCATTTCGAACAATGGATATAAAAGCTCCAGCTTTCCACCTTTTTCAAAAAGCGGCCTGACTTTATCCAGTATATTTAAAAGTATTTTCATGTTTTAGATTCCCTCCTCTTCAATCATGTCCAGTCCTTTTTGAATGATTTCCTGGATCTCCATTTTCGAAGGACAGATAAAATCACAAAGAGCGAAGTCTTCTGGTGCTGTTTCAAGTATTCCAAGTTGTATTGCTTCATCGGTATCTTTTGCCAGAACAGCACGGACCAGATAGTCGACCATGATATTCATAGGCATTACTTTGTCGTAGTACCCCGTAAGAACCATTGCTCGCAATCCACCGTTTGTATTTGTATTCAAACGGCAAAGGTCTTTGCCAAGAATATCAGCTACCAGCTTTCTTCCGAAGAAAAAGTTAATGATAGATGAAACAAAAGTGCGTGAGTAACTGTAGTCTGTAATACCAGGCATTGCCCAACCCATGAAATGGCGTTCTTCGCTTTCCGGAATCACCGTTAGTGATGACTGGTACATCCCAATGAAATCATCTTTTGATATTTTGTTTCCAGCCAAAACATCACCGCAAATATAACGAATATCGCCCGACTCAATTTTGTCTGCAAAGATAGAGTTTGGAGCACCAACAGGAACTTTGTAGTGCTTTGCCTGGTCTTCCACGACAACGTTACCACCAAGAGAAACAATTTTAGTTGCGGGAAGTGATCCCGTCAGGAATAGTTTTCCGATCTGAACAAGATCAACAGCTTTTATTGTCCAGATAATATCTGTAGGGGCCATTGGATCGATTTTGCTGATGTGAACACTTGTGTTACCTGCCGGGTGAACTCCTGAGAAAGTGTGGATCTTAGTGTTTTCAATCTCAGTTATTTTGCCTTGAGTATCTTTTTCAAGACAAAGGTTTACATCTCCATCTGTAAGTTTATTAAGAATCTCAATCCCAGCCTGAAAAGCTTTGGGATCATCTTCAACCACAACAGAAGCATCTGCCTGGAATGGACCTGTATTCATACCATTAACAAAAATAGATTTAGGTTTCTGAGAAGTCTCTGCCATTTTTGAGAAAGGACGTTGGATCAAGTATGCCAAATAACCCGTTGTTTCCAACTGAGAAATGATTTTATCAGCCGAGAGTTTTTTGATATCTGGTACATTATACTTGTTGAACGTTACTTCTTCTGAGTTTCCATCAGTTTCGATAAGGATACTTTTAACAAAACGTCGCTCCCCACGAGTAATTTTGCCAATTGTTCCTGAAGCCGGAGCCCTAAGCTTGAAATTTGTGCTTTGCTTATCTTCCAACAAAGCGTCCCCACGTTTGACTTTGTCACCTTCTTCGACAAGTAAACGCCACCTAACACCGTGAATTTCGAGTGGTAAAACCCCAACTTCACCTGTGTCTGCTAAGACTTCAAGATCACAGGACGGTTTACCGTCCAACTCGATGTCAAAGCCTTTTTTGATTTTGTAGTTTCCCATTTATCGACTCCACTACGCGTTATCGGTTATATAGTTTTTAAGAAATTTATCAATCACTGGCTTAAATTCATTATTCAGATATTCAGCCCAAGATTCTTTCACTTCGGGCCATGGTGCTAGCAGTTCTTTATACGATTCATATAAAGAAATAATTTCATCCTGAATATTCAGCTCAACACTATCCATATTCGCTAATGTTGATTTTCCGGCTTTTTTATCATTTCCAATAGGCTTGTCGGTTACTTCTTCACTCCCGTATGCATCCAAAACGTCATCGGCAAGCTGATATGCTGTTCCAAGCCGGTATCCCGCTTCTTTTAGAGCTGCACTGAGTTCTTCGTCTTTTGAACCGCAGCATGATGCTGCAAAAGCAAATAATGAACCTGTTTTTTTGCGTGCTATTTCGATTGATTCTTGATAAGTGATCTCTCTGCCTTTGGAAATAAGTTCCTGTGAAACTTCTGCTTCACAGACAGATGTTGTTAGATTGATGAGGTCCGATATCTTACAAGGAATTGTGTCGTTGATGAGTTTAAAAGATTTACAAATGAGCATATCGCCAAACAGTATTGCGCCTTGCACTCCTTTTGCTTTCCAGAAAGAGGGCATTCCTCGTCGAAGTTCAGAGTTGTCTATTATATCATCGTGCACAAGGCTTGCCGCATGAACCATCTCGATTGAAGCCCCGATCTTTGTCGCCTCTTCCATCGATAGTGTGCTTGGTCTAGTTGAACAGATATATCTCGGAAGTTTGCCCCTAAGCATTTTCCCACTGGCTACATATTTCGCGATTTCTGGAACTATTGGTGACAGACTTGTGGAGTCAAGTGTACTAATTATTTCATTTCTAATCTGTTCTATATCACTGATGATTTCGTTCATTTACTATTTCCTAATGCTTTGCTTTAAAGTCGATAGGCTCTTCATCGGGTGTTTTGCGGAGCTAATATTATCTACTAAACCCTTTATTAAAACATATTTTTTGCGTATTCGTTAACTTAACTCTCAAAAATATGTAATGTTTTAACCCTTTTATCGCTTTTGGTATAATTTCAGCTCAAAAAAAATAACATGGAAATAGTGGCATTCCAGTTTTGAGGAGAAGTTTATTGCTTTTTTGTGAGCTATTTTTTGTTAATGGAACAATAATGTACCCGTTAATGCCATTAAAGTTGATCGAAATACTAAACTTTTGTATTTGTTAATGATTTCTTGTAATTTAGGATCATAAAAAAAGCTGCCCGAATCGGGCAGCTTTTTGGGCCTTACTACCAGTTTTCTCCGAGAACTTCAAAGTATGATTGTGGATGAAGACATGCAGGGCAGAGCTGAATTGCTTCATCGCCTTCATGCAGATATCCACAGTTAAGGCAGCGCCATGTTACTTTTCCATCTTTTTTGAATACTTTTCCGGCTTCTAAATTGTCCGCTAAGTTTGTATAACGCT
>JAUVCU010000080.1 GCA_030590715.1 Lentisphaeria bacterium | reverse complement strand
AAAACAAGGAAACTATAAAAAAAGACTCTAAAATTGTTGTACAATGCGGAAGAGATCGAAAGAAAAAAGAGGATAAAAAATTGAAATAAAACATCACAATAAAAAGTATTGTAAAATAATAGTTTCTAATTATAGTATCGCGAAATTGAAACAACAAAAAATCATTACTATAATAGGAATAGAATTATAATGAAAAACGATCAAGTAGCAAAACTAGCTGCAAATACAATCCGCGTAATCTCAGCGGAGGCAATTCAGAAAGCTAATTCAGGTCACCCAGGAATGCCAATGGGATGTGCGGACTTCGCATACGTTTTGTGGAAGAAGTACATGAAACACAATCCAAAAAACCCACAGTGGATCGGACGTGATCGCTTTGCTCTTTCTGCAGGTCACGGGTCAATGCTTCTTTACACTCTACTTCACATGTTTGAGTACGGTCTATCGATGGAAGAGATCAAAAACTTCCGCCAATGGGATAGCCGCACTCCTGGTCACCCTGAGTTCGGACACACTGTTGGTGTTGACGTAACGACTGGTCCTCTTGGAAGTGGTTTCGGTTCTGCTGTTGGTATGGCTATGGCTGCTAAATACTTCGAGTCAAAATCTGGACTTGATAAAACTGACCTTCTTAAAGATCAAAAGATCTACGCTATTGCCGGAGACGGATGTATGCAGGAAGGAACTACTGCAGAAGCGGCTTCTCTTGCCGGTCACCTTAAACTTGATAACGTTGTTGTTTTCTACGATGACAACAACATCACTATCGAAGGTGAAGCTGATCTTGCTTTCTCTGAAGATGTAAAAGGTCGTTTCGAAGCTTACGGATGGCGCGTTATTGTAATTGACGATGCCAATGACATCATGAAAGTTGATGCAGCTCTTGAAGCAGCACAAACAACTGATGGTCGCCCTACTCTACTTATCGGTAAAACGAAAATCGGTTTCGGATCTCCGACAAAAGAAGCTTCTGCAGCATCTCACGGAGCACCACTTGGAGCTGAAGAGCTTGCTGGAGCTAAAGAGAATCTTGGTCTTGGTGATACTGACGAATTTACTGTTGCACCTGAAATCAAAGAAGCACTTGCAGCCCGCGTTGTAGAGCTTGATGCTGAAGCAACTGCATGGGATGTGAAATACAATGAATTCCTAGCTTCTAATCCTGAAAGCGCTGAGTTCATCACAAAATCAGTAAACAAAGAAATTCCAGATAACCTACTAGAAGAACTACTGAAAGTTATCCCAACAGATAAAGCTGTTGCGACACGTGTTTCTGGTGGAGCTGTTCTTCAAAAAGCGGCTGAACTTATTCCAGCTCTTTACGGTGGTGCAGCTGACCTTGCTCCTTCTACGCAAAGTGCAATAAAAGGTGAAACAAGCTTCTCTGCAACAAACCGCAGCGGACGTAACTTCCACTTCGGTATCCGCGAACTTGCAATGGGAATGATGGCTAACGGAATGTCTCTTTACGGAGCTTCAATCCCTTACTCTTCTACATTCTTCGTATTCTCTGATTACATGAAACCAGCAATGCGTCTAGCTGCTCTTCAAAAGCTAAACGAAGTTTACATCTTCACACATGACTCGTTCTACGTTGGAGAAGATGGACCAACTCACCAACCTATCGAACAACTTGTGATGCTTAGAACTATTCCAGGTCTAACTGTTATCAGACCTGCTGATGCAACTGAAGCTGCTCATGCTTGGAATGCTGCTGTAAGAATTGAAGGACCAGTTGCACTGATCCTTACTCGTCAGAACCTTGAGCCTATCCCAGCTGAACTTACAATCAACATTGAGCTTGAGAAAGGTGCTTACGTTCTTAGCGATGATGAAGATTTCGAAATGATCCTTATCGGTACTGGTTCTGAAACAAACCTTTGTCTTGAAGCTGCTACGACTCTTCGCGCTGAAGGTAAGAAAGTGCGTGTTGTTTCTATGCCTTCTACTGATCTTTTCGATGCTCAAACTGCTGAGTACAAAGAAACGGTTCTTCCTAAAGCCTGCAAGAAACGCGTAACTGTTGAAGCAGCTACAACTTTCGGTTGGGCAAAATATGCTGGAGACGAAGGTCTTACAATCGGTATTGATCACTTCGGTGCATCTGCTCCAGCAAACGTTCTTAGAGAGAAATTCGGTTTCACTGCTGAAGCTGTTGTTGCTAAAATCAAGAATCACTTTGCTTAAGATCTGATTTTTTAGATATTCAAAGCGCGGCTTTAATTAGCCGCGCTTTTTTTGTGTCTATTCAGAACCACCCACTCCCTTCTTAACCTGATCTCCGATCTCTTTACCGACAGTAAAACATTGATCCAGAACATATTGATCAGGAACATAATGGGATTTAACACTTTCGGAAACGACCTCGACTCCAATCTCATTCAAATAATTATTTGCTTCAGAAAGAGCTTTCCAGTTCCAGCCGAATGAACCAAATGAAAAGCCAATAAGATTCTTAGGCTTCAGTCCACGAATGTAAGTCAGTATATCTGCCATAACCGGCAGAACGCCACAGTTCAGAGTGGAAGAACCGACGAGTAATGCATCAGAGTTCAACAAAGCCGCTGCGACTTCACTTCTATAAGACGGGGTCATATTTATAACCTCGCATTCTACACCTGCCGAAACCACACCATCACTTACATATTTAGCCATAGTCTCAGTACTGCCCCACATTGTTGCGTAAACGATCAATACCTTTCCACACGGATGCTTCTCGGCCCACTTTTTATACAATTCAATAGGTCGATTAATATTGTTCCGCCACACCGGCCCGTGATCTGAAGCTATCACCTTTATACCCCAGCCAAAATCCTGTAAACTATCCAGCATTCTCAAAATCAGATCAGACATCGGCATCATGATATTCGCAAAGTATTTCCCCAGCTCATAGTCGACAATGTCTGAAGGATATTCATCCACGAACATTTTTGCTGTAGCGTAATGCATGCCGAAAACATCCTGCGAGAAAAGCACTCCCTCTTCTTTGAGAAAAGAAAACATGCTATCTGGCCAATGGAGCATTTTAGTCTCCATAAATGCCAGTTTTTTATTGCCGAGAGATATTTCATCTCCTGACTTGACCGGAGTTATTTCACAAGGAAGATCAAAATGAGCCTTAAGAGCACCGACACATATAGGCGACGCATAAACTTCTGAAGGATCGGCAAGTTTTAAAATATCCGGCAGACAACCGGAGTGATCCATCTCCGCATGATTAGCCACGACGATATCAATTTCTGAAATATCAATCACCGATTTAATGCGGGAAAGCATCTCATCAAGAAATTCACTCTTCACCGTATCAATCAGAGTTATCTTCTCGGCGAGAATCAAATAAGAGTTATAAGTCGTCCCGCGACTCATATAGTAGCCATGATGCTCGCGGATATCCCAATCGATAGCGCCAACCCAATACACACTATCCGTAACTTTTATAGCTTTAAGATTCTCACTCATAATTCAATACGCCTCACAAACTGTTATTAATTAATAACTTCATTTGTAATCATATTAAATAATCATGACGCTACCAAGCAGATATCATTCAAGCGGAGACATTTAATGTAAATAAAAGCGAAACCGATTATTCATCAGCCTTCATCTCTTTGAGCCAGTCTTCTAACTTTTCTTTTTTCTGTTTGAGGATTTTAGAATACTCATCAACTTTTCCGCTGACTCCCTCGCTGATCTCACCAGCTTTTACACTGACATTCTCACCAATTTCTTGAGCCTTCTCAGCCATTGACTTCTGAGCCACAGAAGCCTCAGCCTTCATATCTGCGATCTTCTGAAATTTATCGAGCAAAGTATCTGCGCTAACGCCAAACAATGACGCCTGAGTAAAGATTGTTCCATACGGAAGTAATCCAAGATCCTCCTCTTTCTCCATAGCTCGAACAAGTTCACGGTGTTCACAGAGATCAATAACATCAAGTCCGGTTAAATCCAGATAATAATTTTTGAGAGACATACCCTCTTTAAAATACATCTTATAGCCGTCATCTTCTGTTTTTACAACGTGATGCGTTACAGCAAATACACCTCCGCCAACAATACATACAGCCAAAAGAAAAAGGATTATAGCTCCCCGAATAAGCCCTTGCTCATTTTTCGACTGAACACTTCCTTCGCTTCTACTCATATCTACCTCCTATCTCGTTCTCTATAAAATTATACATTGGTTCTGGATTTAAGTAACTATTTCCACAAGATAAAAACAATGACTGTCAAAAAAAAGGCTCAACCATTTATGAAACAAAAGCAGATCAGCCTCAGCTTCAGTGCAATAAGAACCGATTTCAGAGCAACATAATTTCTAAAAGATATCTTGATTGTCATCAATAAACCGATAAAGAGTTGCACGGCCAACACCTAGAAACTTTGCAGCCTTCAACTTATTGCCCTTTGTGCTTTTTAAGGCTTTGATAACCTGTTCAACCTTTAACTTCTTTTTACGCGTCTTCTTAATGTTTTTAACAATAGAGATATCACCCAAATCCTCTGAGTTGAATTTAGGAAGATGCTCTGGTTTAATAGTCTTCCCTTTGCATTTCACAAGTGCAAACTGGATCCAATTCTGTAGTTCCCGGATATTTCCAGGCCAGTTATAAGACAGCATAATAGTGATAACATCATCAGACATAGTCATACCTTCACGCCCCTGTTCTTTCGCAGACTTGTCCAAAAAGGAATCCGCAATCAACGGTACATCGTAGCGTCGTTCACGCAGTGGAGGAGCTGTTAACGGCACAACACCGATACGGTAGAATAGATCCTGACGAAAGTTGCCTGACTTGATCTCTTTAGCAAGATTTTTGTGAGTCGCACTAATAATTCTTACATCAACTTTAAGCGACTGTTCAGCTCCAACCGGTTCAAAAACTCCCTCCTGAAGAACACGTAGCAGCTTCACCTGCATTGCCGGACTGATATCACCGATCTCATCAAGAAAGATAGTTCCGCCGTCTGCTATCTCAAAACGTCCTTTTTTATCACGGGTAGCTCCCGTAAAAGCACCTTTTACATATCCGAATAATTCGCTTTCCAAAAGGTTTTCAGGCAGAGCTCCACAATTTATAGGAACAAAAAGCTTCTCCTTTCTCGGGCTGTGATCGTGAACAGCTTTGGCTATAAGTTCTTTACCGGTCCCGGTCTCACCGTTGATAAAAACAGGAACATTGGAAACAGCAACGTCTTTTACCATAGAAAGAAGATCAAGCATTTTCGGGTCGACACCGATAATGCCGTCGAATCCTTCAACGCGCGTTCCGCACTGCGACAATCTGTAAGAAGGAGTCACATCGCGAAGATAAGCTGTAACACCAATACATCCCCCCGATTCATTGCTCATCGAATTAACCGTCATCTCAACATACTTCTTCGAGCCGTCTTTACATTCAAAGTGGATTGTCTTACTCTCAGGCTTTGCCTGTTTATTACTTCCATCACAGAAAGCGCACTTTGTTCCACAAAAATTATCAGGGAAGACATCGTGACAGTCCCTGCTTAGAACTTCCTCGCGTTTATACCCGGTAAGCTTTTCCGCCGCCTTATTGAAGTAAAATATTTTGCGGTTCATATCGTGAGCAATTATCGCCTCACACATATTATCCAGAATCACAGAAACATTATTTTTAGCCTGAACCAGTGCCGTCAGATATCCGTGATCAAACAGATTATCCACGAGAGTTTTGATATCTGAAGCTAATGCGCGCATTGCATCGAGCATCTCCACGCTATTGACGTCAAAATGAGGAACAGGAAGATTCCAGTTTACAACAGGTGGTTTACCGGCTAAAATAGGGCAATTATTATATGATTCGTCGCAGAGGGTAACCACAAGATCGAACTCATATTCAGATAAAGATTCGATATTCTTTGAAGATTGACCGGAAATGTCAATACCAAATTGATCCATCACATCAACAGCCACAGGAAGCAACGGAGAAACATCGACGCCAGCACTAAAAGCGCGGACAAAACTTTCGCCGCGATGATTAACAAATCCTTCAGCCATCTGGCTTAGTCCGGCATTACCGGGGCATATAAATAAAACTTTAATCATAAGAACAATTCAGCTTGGTTCTGCAGTTTACGAATCTGTCGTATTTTACGGTTCAGCAAATATAACATATTTACAAACAAAAGAGACTAATTCAGTCATTTTTTAGGAGAATATGCAAAAGTAGAAACAGTGAATGACGAGTACTATTGACACAACCTATGCCTTGAAAGATAATTATTGATAAGAAAATAAGAACAGCAGTAAAAGTCGAGACCACATGAATTCATATACTGTGCAAAACTTTAGACAGCACATGATTGCCGAGCCGTCAGACCTCTATGAAATTCAACTGCAGCACACATGGAACAACATTCCTCTCAACAAGAAGTTCACAACACTGGATAAACAGGAAGTTATAGTCCTTTCACCAGGAATCTGGAACAGAGAGGCCGGACCAGACTTTCAGAATGCTAAAATATCAGTAAACAACACAATAATCGCAGGTGATATAGAGATACACACAAAGACATCAGACTGGTATAATCACGGTCATGATGAAGACCCGAACTATGACAATGTAATCCTACACGTCATCGCGAAAAACAACCGGAGTAAAAGCGGGTCACCACCAATTACGACAATGATATTAACACCGAATAAAAAATATGAACCACCAACTCCAGTCACCGATATTTACAAATGCGGCAAGTGTGCAAAAATCTTTCAGAATATGAACCAAAGCCAGCTTAGCGAACTATTATCATCAGCAGGTGAGGAAAGGTATACAAACAAATCAAAAATAATTTTGGAGCGAATGCTGTCTATAGGAGCAGACCACGCATTTTGGGAAGCCATTTTTGAAGCACTAGGGTACAAAAACAACAAACAGAATTTCAAAGAGCTGTATCGCCGATACTCAGAGTACCCGGAAGAAGAAAGAACCCGGTTTACAGAATC
>JAUVCU010000133.1 GCA_030590715.1 Lentisphaeria bacterium | reverse complement strand
GAAAAAGGTTGGGGGTTGTAGTAATGGAGCTTAATACATCAAAGTCGTGGAAGATTTTAACAATTAATACTTTTGCATTCACCATATGTTTTGCAGTGTGGCTTATGTACGGGGTTTTGATTAAGTTTTTATCAATGCCGGTAATTGTTGATGGTCAATTGTTTGAAAACGGTTACTTGAACCTGAATGACCTTAAGTTTTATATTATTGCCACACCGATCTTAACAGGGGCTATACTGCGCCTTCCTATTGGTATTCTTACCGATAAATTTGGCGGGAAACCAATATATATTGCAGTTCTGCTGATCACCGCTCTGGGGTCGCTTCTTACTGCATTTGTTGACTCTGCTGCCGGGTTTATTATCTCCGGATTAATTTTTGGTATTGCCGGCGCATCATTTGCTGTTGGAATTGCTTTTACCTCTATATGGTTCGACAAGTCAAAGCAGGGGACTGCTCTTGGTATTTTTGGTGCAGGTAATGCCGGTGCCGCTTTAACATCAATGTGTGCTCCTAAACTTCTTGAATATCTTACCGGTTCACAAGGGAAAATAGAAGCCGTCAACAGTGCAGGGCTTAGTATCAAAGCTACTGTCTTACAAAATCCTGACGGATGGACAAAGCTGCCGATCGCTTACGCTGTTGTTGTTCTTGTTACAACAATCATATTTGCTTTTACGGCGACAAACAGAATTTCAGATGCATCAAATGCGAAATCACTAGCTCAAAGACTTGCTCCTCTTAAGAACCTTCAGGTTTGGAGATTCGGGCTTTACTATTTCCTTGTGTTCGGTGGTTTTGTTGCTTTGAGCCAGACTCTTACTGACTACTACACGACAATGTTTGGAGTGACACTGGCAACTGCAGGGCTTTTGACAAGTGTATTTTCTCTTCCATCTGGTGTGATTAGAGCTGCTGGAGGTTTCTGGGCTGACAAAAGTGGTGCCCGCTCTGTTATGTACTGGATTCTTGGTGTGATTATTATCGGCTGCTGTATGCTTTCTATGGGTATTGGAAATATATGGGTATTTACAGTGATTGCATGTATCGTCGGTATTGCAATGGGTATTGGTAAAGCTGCTGTTTACAAACACATACCTGCTTATTTTCCTGAAGAAGTTGGTGTCGTTGGTGGTATGGTCGGGGTTATTGGTGGACTTGGTGGTTTTATTTGTCCTATTATATTTGGTCTCCTTACTGAAGCAACTGCTACTGTAGAGCAGCCTGAAGGTTTGTATGCAACCAGCTGGATGTTCCTGGTAGCCATTTCTGTAGTTTGTCTTGTTACGATGTCATTTGCTATAAAGAAGATTAAAGCGAAAGAGGCTAAAACAGCCTTTGATCAAAATGATTCTCTAACATGCGTGTAGAAATTTAAAAAAACTTATGCCCTTGTGCGAATATTAATTCGTACAAGGACTTTTTTTTGTGGCATTAGATGAAGTTCGCTGGATCTGCTTTGAACTTCTCGACGCAGGTCTGGCATATACATGATTTTCGCTTCTTCTCTTTTGGGACCAGAGCTGTTAATTCTTTCGGCACTTTAACGTTCATGCACCAGCACGGCTGATCACTCTTTGCCATGCATTTGTTCTTTTCCCCGCAGAACGGGCATATTGTTGTGTCTGTCATAATCTGCTACTTTTTACCTTTAAAAGCTTTAATCGGCTTAATTATTTCTGAAGCATTGAAATCGAAAATCGTATTCATATGCTCTGTCATGTAGTTGTCCAATTCTTCTTTGGTCATTTCAAGAGTATATGTGTGTTTGTCTTTTGCTGTTGCTTTGAGTTTACCCTCGGCAATGTGTTTTGTTAATACATCTTTATCGACAGAAAATAGCACTATTTCGTCACTAACGGTAGGAGAGAGGCGTAGAATTGTATACAACTTTTCGTTCTGCTTCTTTATGTTTAAAAACAGAGCATCGCCGATCTTGGAGATGATTATATCGTAATCTTCGGTTTCGTACTTATTTGCTTCTTTATTCCATTTGAGCTGTGAACCGACTGCTTTCTCGGATGACAGAATCTTTACGTGAAAGACTTCATCATCAAATTGCCAGATCGTTTCTTCTCCTATTTCCTTATCAGAAATCGGTTCTATTTTGCCGACGTAGTGCTCTGATTTGATTGATGTGCAGGAAGCGAGGATTATCATTGCCGCGGTAAGCTGAAAAAGTTTTAGTAGTGCTTTCAACATATTCTACTCCTTTTGTTTTTGGGGGATGTGGCTCGTAAAACCTAAAAAACTACAATTCCATTTTTTCAACGGCTTCTTTTGCGTCTTTTAGACCGAGTCCCGTCATTGCCCGATAACATTTAATTGCCTGGATCTTTTTCCCTTCGCGCATCAGGTCTTTTACATCTTCCTCAGTTATGTTTTCGGGTAGCTCTGGCTGTTGTGAGTTGCTCGATCTCATTGCAAAAAATAATACCAGAATGATTGCTGCTACTATAAAAATCAGATTCATTTTTTACCTCGTTATTTGTTTTGATCGGTTTCCTCAATGTATTTAAACACACCGTATACTACTTTGGCCATTAATTTGTAGTTCAATGTCGAAGATACGTCATTTTCTGTATGGTAATTTTTATTACGGTAGAATGCCGTATCCGTTATCATCACAGCAGGATAGCCCATTGCCCAGTAATTGCGGTGGTCAGAAAAGTCAACTCCTGGAACAATGCTCGGAGCATTAACTGAGCATGCCTGCAGGCTTGTGTATTTGTTTATTGCCTTTTTAACATCTCGTGCCTTGTCGGAGGTAAATTTGTCAACGACGGCAATATAATTACCCTTTGTTGGATAAAATAGATTCATAAACGGCATGGGATAACTTTGAGACCATTTTTCATCAGTGAAGTATCCGATCATTTCCAGTGATATCATTATTTTAACTTTTTTTCCTTTGAGAGAAGAGGCGTGGATCATGCTGCCCATTTTATCCGTTCTGAAATAGGGTGGTTCTTCAAGAGTATATCCAACCAGTACAACACGATGTTTTAGTTCAATGGAACTAAGCAGCTTTGCCAATTCAATAAGGCCGGCGACACCACTGGCATTATCGTCTGCGGCCGGGTATACGCTATAAGCGTCGTAATGTGCTCCTATTACAATTATTTCGTCTGTGTCCGGGCCAAAATTGGCAACTACATTTCTAAATTCGGCACCTCCGACCTTGTAGGTTTGGAACTGTACGTCTTTTGTGAATTTACCGAGTTCATTTTTGATGTAGGCTCCAGCTTTTCTCAGATTTCCAAGATAAGCGTAGCTGCGTGGTACCACCTTTTTCGACAAAAAATCCACGTGCCGTTTTAGCTCTTTCTGATCTACAAACTCGTCGGTTTTATCTTCAATGCTATCAGTGAAGGATGGTCTGTTAATTGATAAGCCAATTACCGCTAGGCCGATAACCAGTATAAGAAAAATGCTCAGCAGTGAACGACTCACACTCTTCTTGCTCATATTTTCCCCTCGTTTTAGATGTTGTTTTTTTGAAAGTATATTTTGCAGCATTCATAACTTTTAAGAACGCAGACTAACCTTTCAGCTTTTCTATTTGTTCTATAAGTTCTTCAACATTTTGAAGCATGTTTATCTCTTTTGCTTTGATGACTGGTTTGAGAGAGTCTGTTTGCTCAAGAATAACCGGATACTCATAAGACATCTCGTATTCTTTTTCGAACTCATCCTTATGCAGGAAGTTCAATTCAAAGTCAGTGTTTTCTTTAAATTTACTCCAAATCTTTTTCTCAGTTAAAGCATTGTGGGTTAATGCGCATAGTGAGCACTGATACGTTTCCGGCTTTATTATTTTGTGGGCGATGTCGAATAGCGTATTTAACTTCCCGCTTGAAGCATTGTATACGAATATCAGTTTCATTTTAAAGCCTGGTGTTTGTTGTCGCGGTTTGGTAAATGTTGGTGGCAAAGAATCTTTGTTGTTTTCTCTGGGCTAAAGTAACCAAATGTGCGTTAGTATTTCATATACGTATATATAAGGAGGTTATAATTAAAAAGCAAGTTCGAGGAGCATTTTGTAACATGTTGTATGACTGCTTAATTAAGCTTAGATTTTACAATCTAAGCTTTGTGCAATAAGTAATTGGTCTCAGTCTGCTATCTCGTAGACAAAAGTTAAGAATTCTCTTCTCGGCCATTGTGTCGTATAATTAAGTATGTTGTTTTCTAAGTCGTATTACAGGAAGAGTTTATGAAACGCTATGCTTTGTTTGTTTTTCTGATAATGAGCAATTACGCCTTTTCCAACGACTCTAATAAAAATAAAGTAGCTATTGAGCCTCCTGAAGAAAAACAATTTACTCCCCAGTTAAAGGGTATAACGTTTCTAGACGAATCCGTTAAGCCAGAACATACTGACATTGACATATTCAGGAGAAAGATCGAGATCATACAGCGATGGTCTCAACCGGTAAAAAGCATGGATAAAAGGCTAAAAAATATGTATAACGAACGAGTCAAGAGCGCTGCTGAATTATTACGCAAAATCCATAAGAAGATATCTTCCCATCAAAACAAAGAGGTTGCCGGCTTGGCTCTAAATGTAAATGCAACTGAGCTCGTTGATATTTATACATGCTCGACTCTCTTTCGTACTGATGCAAGTCGCAAACAGGCAAATGTAAAAGACATCCCTAAACCTAGATATCTCAATTACAAATGGCTTGAGAATGATCCCGAAAAGGTGATGGGAGATTGGGAAGTTAAACCTTTTTATGGGAAAAGCGATGATGAAAGGGATGAGTATGGTTTGAGTTTTGCTCCTGTTCTTAAATACACTGAATTAGACCTACTGGAACGAATATTTGAGAAAAAATAAGTATTACTTCTCTATGATCTTAAGCTTAGGCGCGTCGATCTTGACTCCTAAAACTTCGCCTGCTTTAACTGGCTGATCCCGGTGCAGGTGGATATGAAAATGTCGGTTATCGCCGATCTCGAGAGTAATCTCCTGGTATTCTCCGAAGTAGGTAACTTCTTTTATAACGCCTTTGAACATGTGGTTCTCTTCGTCGATAACACACCATTGAGGACGAATTGACAGTAAGCCGTTGATACCCATTTTCTCATCATGAGAGTGGTCTATAAATCCCAGATCGCTTTCGTAGCCGTTGTCGGTTGCTGTAGCCTCGATCAGATTAGTCTGTCCGAAATACGACGCGATGAATTCCGATCCCGGACATGTGTAGATTACTTCCGGCGTGTCGAGCTGGGCGATTATGCCATCGTTTAGAATTGCAATCCTGTCTGAAAGTGAAAGAGCATCTTTCTTGTCGTGCGTCACAAAAATAGCGGTAACGTTGTTTTCTTTAAGTGTCTTACGAAGTTCTTTTCTTAAAGAGTCTCGAAGGTTTTCGTCAAGGCTGCTGAATGGTTCGTCAAATAGCAGGATTGCCGGCTTTGTGGCAACAGCCCGCGCAACGGCAACTCTTTGTTGCTGGCCGCCAGAAAGCTGATGCGGATAGCGTTTGCCAAGTCCCTCAAGGCCCAGTTTCTCCAGCATCTCTGCCACAATTATTTTGCGTTGTGATCTGG
>JAUVCU010000137.1 GCA_030590715.1 Lentisphaeria bacterium | reverse complement strand
TATTGGCTAAATGAGCTTTAATAAGAAACAACGGATTATATAAGCAAGGCATGTTTTGTTACTGATGAATGCTGAAAATAAAATCCCGTAGTTCCATAAATATTATAATGCCGTATGTGATGTAAAAAATCAAGACTTGTGGGCTATAGCCATGGATTTATGCTTGTTTTATTGAAGTGAATTGTTTATGAAAATTTACTTGTGGGCTTCTTTTGTAACTTTTATATGTAATATATTGTTCTGACTACACTTTGTCGCAAAATCTTGAGGCATTTTCAAAAGTTTGTGCACTTTGTGTGCATCGGATAGAAATCCGATTACCGGGTTAATCGCAATTTTATAGACAAAGTGCAATAGATACATTATGGCGAAACATTCGAATATAGCATGAACATTTCCTGAAAGTGCCAGTTTAAAAATGTGTTGGATAAAATCAGTCATAGTTAACTCCGTCTTTATGGTTTTGTGTATCCCTGTAATTTGAACTTAGTTCGAAATTATGACGAATATAAGTACCTGTGTCTAAAAAATATTACAGAAATTATTTTGTCTTAAAATTGAGAAAGTTATCGTTTTTATGTGAGTGATAACCTGAGGTTAAGCTTGCATAAATGAGCAAAGCTACGAAATTGTGTAGGAAATAAACAATTAATGAAATCAGTAGTGAGAATGGACGAAAAAAGCATAGATGTGAAAGAAATCCTGAAAGAGATAGGGAAAGAACTTGATAACCTACTTTTAATTGATCAGGTACAGATAAAGAGCCGGATGAAACGGATTCGCCAGCGGATGAAAGATCGCAAGCCGGCTGGACAGATGGCGGAGAAGCTCTCGGCTATTTTCAAATCTTCGCTGGAGCGTGTCGCAAAGCGGGATACATCTAAACTTGATGTGAAGTTTCCGGAAAATCTTCCAATCACTTCATGCGTTGATGAGATCAAAGATGCTCTACAAGAGAATCAGCTGATAATTGTCTGTGGAACGACCGGTTCCGGTAAAACGACTCAGTTGCCTAAAATACTTATTGATGCCGGTTATGGGAAAGCAGGTCGCATTGGTTGTACACAGCCGCGTAGATTGGCTGCTTCAAGTATGGCTCGAAGGGTTGCAAAAGAACTGAACAGCAGTTACGGACGTGAAGTGGGGTGCCAGGTCCGTTTTGACGATATGACTTCTGATGAAACTATCGTTAAATTTATGACCGATGGTATTCTGCTGGCAGAAACCAGACACGACAAGCAGTTGTTGCAATACGATACGCTGATTATTGATGAAGCTCATGAACGCAGTTTGAATATTGATTTTATCCTGGGATATCTTAAGACTTTACTACCGCGCCGTCCCGACCTGAAAGTTATTATAAGTTCGGCTACGCTGGATGCGGAAGGGTTCTCCAAGTTTTATGGAGACGTGCCGGTTATTCAGGTTGAAGGACGGACGTTTCCGGTTGAAGACGTTTTTCTGCCTCCAAAAGAAGATGAGGATCTTTACGTACATATCGCCCGCGCCGTTAAATGGATTTCAGATGTTGATCGGGAAGGGGATATTCTTGTTTTCCTGCCGGGTGAACGCGAGATTCGTGAGGCTACTGAATATCTGGAAGGTAAAAGATTCCCGAGAACAGAAGTTCTTCCTCTCTATGGTCGTTTAAGTATGGCTGAGCAGCAGCGGGTATTTCAGCCCGGTGGTCGAAGACGTATTGTACTGGCGACCAATGTAGCTGAAACATCAATTACAATTCCCGGGATTCACTACGTTATCGATTCAGGAAAGGTTCGTATAAGCCGCTACAACCCGAGAACACAAGTTCAGGCTCTCCTTGTCGAGCAGGTTTCAAAAGCCAGTGCCAGACAGAGAAGGGGACGTTGTGGTCGAATATCTGAAGGTGTTTGTCTGTATTTGTACAGCGAAGAAGTTTTTGAAGACAGCGTGGAGTATACCGATCCGGAGATCCGCAGGACGTCACTTGCGGGAGTTATTCTGCAGATGGCGATTTTGGGACTTCCGTCTATCGAGGAATTTCCACTGATCGATCCTCCTCAGGATGCTCTTGTTCGCGAAGGATATCGTTCTCTGATTGATATCTGCGCTTTGGACAAACAGAGAAACCTGACGACTGTCGGTCGTGAACTGGCAGGATTTCCCGTTGATCCACACATGGCTAGAATGCTGTGGATGGCGAACGAAGAGAATGTGTTGGCCGAAGTTATTATTATTGTGGCCTTTCTAAGTATTCAGGATCCGCGTGAAAGACCCGCTGAGCGTCAGCAGTCCGCGGATGCAGCCCATAAACAGCACATGGATGAGAAATCAGATTTCATGACGATTCTGAATGTGTGGAATTTTATTCAGGAAGAACGAGTCGACGGTTCGAACAGCAAGGTACGGAAGCTCTGCAAAAAGAATTTCCTAAATTATATGCGTGTTCGTGAATGGTTTAACCTGACCGGAGATCTGATCCGCAGTGTGAGAGACTTGAGATGGAGCGTACCGAAACAGCTTGGTCTGGTTGATGAACCTAATTACGATCTGATTCACCGAAGTATTCTTTCCGGCCTTCCGGGAATGATAGGACTTCTTGATGAAGAAAAAATGTATGTCGGGGTGAAAAACCGTAAATTCAATATATTCCCGGCTTCGGGATTATATAAGCATAAGAAGACGCCGAAGTGGATCATGGCTTTTTCATTGATGCACACGTCAAAACTTTTTGCCCGAATAGTTGCGGAGATAGATCCGACCTGGCTGGAAGATGTAGCTCCACATATGTGCAAGAAAACATATAAGAGTATTCACTGGTCGATGAAACGCGGGTTTGTAAGCGCGACGGAGATGGTGATGTCCGGAGGGCTTCTGATAAATCCCGGTCGTTCTGTTCACTATGGAGCTATCAATGTTGAAGAGTCGCGGACGCTGTTCATTCGCGATGCAATGGCTACCGGTGATATTCAGACTCGGGGTAAGTGGCTTGAGCTTCATCGTAAAATGCTCAAAAACATTGAAAGACTTGAGATCAAGATCCGCCGTCCTGATTACCTCCTGGATGTGGAAGAGATCTATAAGCATTACGAGAATGTTTTACCGGATGATATTTGTTCGACAAAGACCCTGGAAAACTGGTTGAGGGAAAGCAAAGCGCGCATTGCCATGAGAATGGAAGATGCGATTGTTCCGCAGATGGAGCCTATCAATTTTAAAGATTACCCGGACAAACTGTTTTTCTACGATGAAGCTTTTAAGCTGAGATACTCATTTGAACCGGGCGAGATCGAAGATGGTGCAGTAATGTTCTGTCCTTCTGAAAAACTGGGTATGCTGCCGGATTGGGCCTGTGACTGGGTTATCCCAGCGTGGCTGCCTGAAAGAGTGAAGCTTCTTATTAAGTCGTTGCCAAAGCAGCAGCGAATAGCCTGTAATCCGATTCAGGACACCGTTGATGAATTTATAGATGCCGTTAATAATGGAGACGTTGACCGCAACCAATACCTTCTTGAGGCTCTTGGTTATTTTCTTCAGCAGAGAGTTGGTATGGCGTTTGAGATGGAAGACTTCGATATAGAACGTCTGCCTAAATACCAGATGATGAAAGTTGCGGAAACTGACGAAAGCGGTCGTATCCTTCAGATAACAGAAGGTCTGCCGGACCGTGAGCAGCTATCGTCGAAACTGAGCTCAGCTGTAAAGACGGTTAAGCAGTGGATTGTTGCCGGTAAGAAATGCTGGCCGGGCGATGAAATACCGAAATCGATCCCTCTTGATAAAGATGGAGAAATGGAAGGGTATCCTGCACTGGTTGACGAAGGCAGCTCTGTGGGGCAACAAGTATTCATGGATGAACGTGAAGCCGCTGTTTCGCATCGTGAGGGATTGGTCCGTCTGTTCAGGATTGAATGCCGAGAAAATGTAAAGATGATTGAGAAGAAGCTTCCTCTGACTTCATATACGCAGATGAGTCTGAGCCTTATTGATGAGAAGGTAAACTATACCCGTGATTTTATGGATTCAGTAATTTGGGATTCTCTGACAGAAGATGGGCGCTATTTTATTCGAAGTTCTCAGGAGTTTGACAAGCGTGCCGAAGAAGCGAGAACCGAATTATTCGGAGTCGCTCAGATGAAAGCGAAACAACTGGGCAATATGGTTGAGGTCTATGGTCGAGTTCTGGCTGAAGCCGAAGAAAGCCATGTTTATGTGGAGAGTGAAGAAGATATAAATGGTCAGCTGGCGTTTCTGTTCCGTCCCGGATTTATGAAGTGCAACCAGGTTTGGAAGCGGTATCCGGCATATGTTAAAGCTTTGAAGGTTCGTATGGAACGCATAGCAAACGCTCCGGATAAAGATCCCGTAAAACTAGAGATTGTTCAGCCGTTTCAGGAGATGCTGGATGAACGAATCGCCGAGGTGGAAGATTTTGATCACGCTTACGGCTTGCTTGAATTCGCCTGGCTTCTTGAAGAGTTCAGGATCGCACAGTTTGCTCCGGAAGTGGGAACAGTTGTTAAAGCATCGGCAAAGAGACTGAACAAGCTCTGGTCCGAGCTTAATTTATAAATTTAAATGTGGGGCAGTTAAAAAAATAATTAAAGCCAAGCTCAAAGCTGTTAATTGATGGCACAGCCGCAGCTAATTGTAAAAACTATAGAAATTAATTGAACCTGGCATATGAATCGTTTGAGTACAAGCTTCAGCTTGCAAAGATGAACAAGCTAAAGCTTGAACTCAGACAACTCTTAAGCCAACGATGCGATCGACTTTAGAAGTTCAATGAAAACAGTCTAACTAAGGCTAGGCTTTAAAAGTGGTGACTACGATGGATTTTAACCGTTTTAATAAACAACTTGAGTTTATCAAAGAGATCGATAAGCTTAAGCACGTGAGGCGCCGCTCTATTTTGTTAAATGGAGAAAGGCGAGAGAACTCGGCTGAACACTGCTGGCATGTGGCTGTTATGGCGATGCTGCTGTGTGAATATTCGAACTCACCTGTCGACGCTGTAAAAGTTATGAAGATGCTGACGATTCACGATATTATAGAAATCGAAGCCGGCGATACATATGTTTACGATACAGCAGGACTGAAGGATCAGGAAGATCGTGAAAAGAAAGCGGCGGATAAAATATTCGGTATTCTACCCGATGATCAGAATGCCGAATTCAGAGCACTTTGGGATGAGTTTGAAGCTGCGGAAACTTCTGAAGCTAAATTTGGTAAAGCGATAGATCGGTTGATGCCGCTTCTTCACAATGTAGGTACAGGTGGAGAGGTTTGGACTAACAATAATATTCACATCGATCAGGTGATGAATTTAATGGAAAATGGAATCAAAGCCGGCTCCGAAGATATCTGGCAATATGCACAGCAGACAATAAAAGAATC
>JAUVCU010000004.1 GCA_030590715.1 Lentisphaeria bacterium | reverse complement strand
GGGGGGGGGGGGGGGGGGGGGGGGGGGGAAGGAGGGAGAAGGAGAAAAAAAAGAAAATATAGAAGAGCGACAATGAACACGACAGGAAGAAGACTGAAAATCAGACTCTTGACCGATTCGTCATTCTGCTTTACAACTAGTTCAAATTCAGCATTTCTATTTTTATAGTCATCAAAAATAGAATTCATATCATCTGAATCTTTAATTTGAGTCGAAAAGGTTGTCAAATCATCAGTATCGACATCTTTAATTTCTCCTATGATACCAAGAAGACCGGGGGCCTCATTTGTCAGTTCGACTTTTACAATCTTGTCCTGATCCATTGCTCTGAAAAATTCAGTCTGACTGATTTGGACAGTATTTCCGGCCATCGGAAAATTATTTACAAGAAGAACACCAATCGAAACAATTACCAGAATCCATACAATTAACGCGAATGGTGGCTTTGAACCCGATGTACTTTTATTTGACTTATCATCTTTTTGATCGTTTTGACTTTCATTTCCCATTACAAAATCTCTACCATGTTAGTTTTTCTATTTTAAATATCCCCAAAACCTCGAAGGCCAAACTTAGCTTCGAGGTTAAGTGCTCAAGAATAAGCAGCGAATCTATATTACGAAAATAATATATTTTTTACAATGACAGCCAGTAAACCAATTATTATAATTACGAGAACGATAAGGATCTTAATAAAATTCGAACTTTTGTTTTCGTATTTTTTTCTTTCAGCTTCGAATGGAGAAAAGTTCTCCATTTGGCGAACCGTTGTAGTTCCGACCTCAACACCTGTTAAATCAATTCCTGTCTGAGTCCTCATCACAGTCGTTACAGATTTACTTTCACAGTCATAAAGAACTTCAACACCACCGAGTTGTAGGATATCGCTATTTTGAAGTTCCTGTTCTTTTACAGGAATATTGTTAACTCGAGAACCATTAGTACTTCCGTGATCCCGGATCGTAAACGATGTACCAGTTCTCACAAAATCGCAGTGATATGTGCTGATTGTAGGATCTATAATACAAATATCTCTATCCTCATCTCGACCACATGTATAAAGATCTTTGCTGAGTTCGTAACTCTTTCCTCGTAACAACTCTGACAAAACAATTAATTTGGGCACACCAGCCATTGGCTCTCCGAAATATTTACAGTATTCAAACAAATATCATCTAGTTGTAACAACTTTAGGACAAATAAAACCAGAGTCAATAAAAAACTACTAAAATAAATATTAAAAAAACAAGCAATAAATAAGTTCAAAAATAAAAAGCTTAAATTGGATAATGGTAAATGCCAAAAAAGCTATTAGATTAGGCGGCTTATAATGTGGTGATTTTAATATAAATAAGAAACTTTTATATAACTAAAAAATAAAAACCTGAAGGATTTTGAAAATGTCTAATCTGATTGACAAAATTGAAGTACAAAGTACTGAACTTGAAGCATGCCAAGTAGAAAAGAAGTACACTATTTCTGCAACAACAATTAAAGAAGAAACGAATAAAACAGTAAAAGAGTTTTCTGCACATGCTGACCTTCCTGGTTTCAGAAAGGGTAAAGTGCCTGCAGCTCTGATCAAGAAAAAGTTTCAGGACAAAATCAACGAAGAACTAATGAACAAATTCTTCAGCACAGCTTTCCAAAAGACTACACTTGATAAAGATTTCGACATGATCTCTTACGCTCTTGCTGAAGAAGCTCAACCAGAAATCAAAGCTGGAAGCGACTTCACTTTCACTATCAAATTTGACGTTGCTCCACAAATCGACATCGACAACTACAAAGAACTTGAGCTTGTTAAACCAACAAATGAAATTTCAGAAGAAGATATCGAAAAGCAGCTAACTCACTACAAAGAAGTTTACGCTGAGTACAAAACTAAAGAAGCTGCTGCAGAAGCTGGAGATATGCTTAAAGTATCTTACACATCTGACTTCGAGATTGCTGAAGACGCTCCACAAGCTGCGAAAAACCAAGTTTCTTCTCAAGAGAACTGGATCTGGCTTAACGAGCCTGAAACTATTCCTGGAGCAATTGAAGCACTTACAGGTGCTGAAGCTGGCAAAGAGTACACTTTCACAAGCGTATACGCTGAAGACTTCAGAGAAGCTGCTGTAGCTGGCCAGACTATCAACTACACAGTAAACGTTCAGGAAGTTCAAACACGTGCATCTGTTGAAACGAATGAAGAACTAGCTACAAAAATGAACCTTGACGGTGTTGATGCACTAAAAGCGCAGATCACAGCTAATATTGAAACTGAAGTTGAACAACGCAACAACTACGAGCTAAAAACAGCTGCTCTAGATAAACTCTGCAAAGCAACTGCTGAATTTGACTTCCCGCCATCAACTCTAAGCACTGAAGTTAATAAACAACTTCAAGCTATGGCTCACTCTGTAAAATCAGAAGAAGAAGCTGAAGAGTTCAAAAAGAACGAGGAAGCAAATAGGAAAGAAGCAGAAAACAAGGCAAAAGAACGCCTACGCCGCTTCTTCATCTCTCGCAACATTGCTAAAAAAGAAAGCATCACTGTTGAGCAGAGCGAAATCGATTCACAAATCCAAATGCTAAGCCAGCACTACGGATACCCTGTAGAACAACTTCGCCAAATCATGGAGCAATCTGGTGGTCTTAACGACATCCACATTGACCTTCTAGTTAACAAAGTTACAGATCTACTTGTGGACAACGCAAAAGTATCATAATCTGATACACTTGAGTTGTTTTTACTGGGGCGCTTATGCGCCCCTTTATTGTATATACAGCATATAATTAAACTAACCAGGAACAAACAATGTCAAAAAACTCAGATAAGAATGGGAACAGTGACGATACACGTTGTTCATTCTGTGGAAGAACGGCAGAGCAAGTTGGACAACTGATTACCAGCCCGACAGAGGCTACAATATGCCACAACTGCGTTGAGATCTGCTCAGGACTCTACCATGATGATACATCTGCAGATGCTGCAAACAGCAACTCCATTCCCAAATTAGAAATCCAGACTCCTAAAAAACTTCACGCACAACTTAATAAGTACGTAGTAGGACAGGAAACAGCAAAAAGGTTATCTCTGTAGCGGTACACAATCACTATAAAAGACTTCAATACCAGAGAGAAAATCAGTTTGAAGACGATATAGAGATTCAAAAAAGTAACGTACTTATGCTTGGTCCTACAGGAACAGGAAAAACTCTTATTGCACAAACACTGGCAAAAATGCTTGACGTTCCATTTTGCATCTGCGACGCAACAACGATCACAGAAGCCGGATATGTTGGTGAAGATGTTGAGAATATCATCCTTAAGCTTGTACAAGCTGCAGATTACGATATTCAAAAGGCGCAAATTGGAATCATCTATGTTGATGAGATTGACAAGATTGGACGCAAAACAGAGAACGTATCAATAACAAGAGACGTTTCCGGAGAAGGTGTTCAGCAAGCTATCCTAAAAATTCTTGAAGGTACAGTTGCAAATGTTCCACCAAAAGGCGGAAGAAAACACCCACATCAGGAATACCTTCAAGTTGACACTACAAACATCCTATTCATTTGTGGAGGAGCATTTGTCGGTCTTGATAAAGTCGTAAAGAGACGTTCAGGAAAACAGGCTTTTGGATTTGGCTTCACAGAATCTGATGAAGACATTAATGAAGTTGAAGATATGACTGTATCAAAACTTCTTTCAAATACCGAACCAGAAGACCTGATAAAGTTTGGTCTGATTCCTGAGTTTATCGGACGACTACCAGTTGTTACAGCTCTTGAACACCTAAAGAAAGAACATTTGATCAAGATTCTTACAGAACCTAAAAATGCGATCACACTTCAGTTTAAGAAGTTGTTTGAGATGGAAGGAATCAAGCTTACATTTGAAGATGAAGCACTTGAACGCCTTGCAGAGAGAGCAGAGGAGCGCGGTACAGGAGCACGTGGTTTGCGATCGATTATTGAAAACACTATGCTTGAAATTATGTACGACATACCGTCGCGCGACGACGTGGTAGAATGCGTAATAACAGCAGAAACAATTGACTCCGGAATTGCAGAACTAGTTCTTGATTCATCTAAGGAAGAAACTGCTTAGTTTCTCTCCTGAAACACAAAAAAAAGCTCTCACAATTAAGTGGGAGCTTTTTTTGTAATCCGGAAACTGATTACTTAGGATCAACTTTAGCATAAGTAGATCGCCACATATTATAATAATCAGTAGAACAATAATCGCGAAACATATCATCTTTTGCAGGATCGATTAATACACCACTAAACTGATAAAGACGCTTAAGATAGACATTAACCTTTGCGTACTGCTCTTGTTCAAGGAGAACCATTAAAAGCGAATAATACGGAGCTGCAATAGCTGGTTCTGACTCTACAACATTCATAAAACATGAAGTCGCGCGTCCGTACTGCCTCTTAGCATAAAACGCATTACCTCGATATAGATCAAGAAATGGATCATTACCAACATTTTTACCAAGTCGATCAACACAAGCCAAAGCAGCATCCCAATCTCCACTCAGCATCTTACGTTCGATATCTAGCAAATTAATTGAAATACTATCGGGGTAAAGCCCCCTAAATTTAACAGAGAGCTCATTGTACTTAGATTCAGACACAGCAGAAGCACATTTAATCGCAATCAGGAGGAGATTCTCAGATTCAGAAGAAGACTTGCTTAGCCGCTGATATTGCGCCAAAGCTTTCCTATAATCCCTACCCTTAAAATTACTGATAAAAGCAGTTTCTGCAGTATCAAATGAAATTCCATCTTTATCCGAGAAGCGCGGTGCAACTAATGAAACAATGGGTCTCAATGAATTATTCAAATAAGCAATGACACTTTGCCCTTCAGAAAGTAAATAGATATCCGCGACTTTAACATCACCATCGGCCCCCCGAACCAACTCAAGATAACAATAGTCCAATCCGGAATTGGTATAAACACGAAAAACCGGTGTCAACTCGTTATCGCGATTTACAACAGCCACGAACTTAAATAAATTACGTTTGTCTGATAAATCGACAACTTTAGACAGCATCATTTTCGAGATAGGATTCTGTTTAACATATTCTGATTTAAATTCATCAGATACAGGAAGATTTTTAAATAACTTTGAAAAGACACTATCCTCAGCAAATAAAGATGATGTTATCTGAGCATTATTTGAGCTGACCGAGATCTCAAAATATCGAGCAAAGCTTTCGGCATCAGCAGAAGATATTTTGATGGTCTCGCCCGCTCCTGCGTGAGTAATGGAATCAAGGTTTTGCCCACCAATAGAATCAAACGCAGGACAGACAGAAACCGCAGCAAAACATAAGGCAAAAATCGGTTTAAACATAGCAATCTCCACACATGTAGTCATTTACAACCAAATTAAACTGTATTTAATAAAGCACAATTAATGCCAAGAACAACTTAATTCAGTAATAAACAAATTTGAGCACAAGTGTTGCACCACAAAGATAAGTAAATATTTAACGATGATAGAAAATGCGACAAAAAAAAGGCACCCTGCCGAAGCAGAGTGCCTTTGAAGTACAGAACTATATCCGATTACTTACCAGACATAACACCGTGCACTTTGAATGAACGTGTAACTGAGAATTCACCAAGCTTGTGTCCAACCATGTTTTCAGTAACGAAAACAGGGATGTGAGCTTTACCATTGTGAACTTCAAAGCTATGTCCAACAAAATCAGGAGTAATCATAGAACGGCGAGACCAAGTTTTGATTGGTTTCTTTGTTCCAGCTGCGTTTTGAGCGTCAACTTTCTTTTGAAGATGTGCATCAATGAAAGGACCTTTTTTTACAGAACGTGCCATTATTTAGCTCTCCTATCTACAACGATAAATTTACCAGTTGTTTTAGACTTCTTACGAGTCTTCTTACCTTTAGCAAGCTGACCCCATGGAGATACAGGATGTCCACCACCAGAAGTTTTACCTTCACCACCACCCATTGGATGATCGACCGGGTTCATCGCAACACCACGTACGTGAGGACGCTTACCTTTGTAGCGAACTTTACCAGCTTTACCAATTTTGATAAGGCTGTGCTGTCCGTTTCCAACTTGTCCCATAGTAGCGCTACACTCGATATTCACCATGCGAACTTCCCCTGAAGGAAGTTTCACCTGAGCGTATTTCTCATCTTTCGAACGAAGAACAGCGTACTGTCCAGCAGAACGGGCCATTTTAGCTCCCTGTCCTGGGTAAAGCTCGATACAGTGGATCTGCTGACCAACTGGAATATCTTTGATCTTAAGGTTGTTACCAACCTTAAGTTCTGCTTTAGGTCCGTTCATGATAACATCACCAACTTCCTGTCCATTAGCAGCAAGGATGTATCTGTACACACCATCTGCATAGCAGATAAGTGCGATATGTGCAGTACGGTTTGGATCGTACTCAATAGACTTAACAGTCGCAGGAATTCCTTCCTTTTTACGTAGGAAATCGATATCACGGAAGCGACGCTTATTACCACCACCACGGAAACGAGTCGTAATACGACCAGAACTATTACGTCCACCAGTACTATGTATACCCTTAGTCAGGCTCTTTTTAGGAGCCGACGCAGTGATCTCAGCATAGTCAGAAACAGTCATGTCTCTGCGACCTGGTGACGTTGGTTTATAACTTTTTATACCCATTATATAACCTCAATACCTTTATAGGATATCGATCGCGCCTTCAGAAAGCGTAACAACAGCTTTCTTCCAGTCAGCACGACGACCCATTTTTGGGGATTTACCGGCACGTTTAAGCTTTCCGTTGTAGTTCATGATGTTAACTTTTTCAACTTTAACACCGAACATTGCTTCAACAGCTTTAGCGACATCGATTTTTGTTACATTCGTTTTAACTTTGAATGCATACTTATTCTGCTCAGCAAGTTGAGCAGCCTTCTCTGTAATGATAATAGTATCAATTACTTCATATGGAGTTTTCATCGTATCAATTTCCCCTATACAAAACGTTGCACGAACGCTTCAAGACCATCTTTTGTAAAGATAACTTTGTGTGCGTCTAGCAATTGGTATGTGTTAACAGAAGAAGCTTTGATAAGAAGAACTTCAGGAAGATTTCCTGTAGCACGTAGAGAATTCTCATCGTACTCATCAACAATCATAAGCGCCTTACGGTCAGCTTTCAGATTGTCAAAGATAACTTTGGCATTCTTAGTCTTGCAGTCAGTCAAGTTCAGTTCGTTAAGAACTAGAACAGACTCTTCGTTCACTCTCTCAGAGAATGCGCGTTTAACAGCAAGAGTACGTACTTTCTTATTAATCTTCTTAGCGAAGCTGCGAGGTTTTGGTCCGAAAATCGTACCACCACCAGTCCAGATTGGGTTACGAATAGATCCCGTACGAGCTCTACCTGTTCCCTTTTGGCGGAACGGCTTAATACCACCACCACGGACTTCAGCTTTAGTTTTAGTACAAGCAGTACCAGCACGCAAACCAGCTTGGTATGCGATAACTGTATCATGTACTGCCTGATAGCCTTTCTCAAGTTCAATGAATTTGTCTTCTAGGACATAATCACCAATAACTGATCCAGCTGTATCATATACATTAAGTGTTTTAGACATTAGTTTCACCTACTGGTATTATTTCTTTTTTGCTTTCTTGATAGTAACAATACCACCCTTTGGTCCAGGTATAGCACCCTTAACAAAGACTAGATTCTCGCTAATATCAACACGAACAATTTTCAGGTTCTGGATAGTACGCTGTACGTTACCCATTTGACCAGGCATTTTCTTACCTTTGTCAACACGACCAGGAAATTCACAAGCACCGATAGAACCGGGCTTACGTTTCCATCCACCACCGTGGGAGTAACGACCACCACCGAAGTTATAGCGTTTTACAACACCTTGGAATCCACGACCCTTAACAATACCAGTAACGTCCAAATATTCGTCTGCTTCAAAAACTTCAGCTGTAAGCTCAGAACCAATTTCTAGTTCTGAATCAACATCGACACGGAATTCTTTCATCTTAGAAACAGGACTTACGTCTTTTCCAGATTTAGCGAAGTGACCAAGAAGTGCTTTAGTAACATTCTTAGCTTTTTTCTTTCCGTACCCAAGCTGTACTGCCGAGTAACCATCACGCTCTTGAGTCTTAAGCTCAAGAACAGGGCATGGACCAGCCTGAATAACACTCACAGGTATTACTACACCTGTTTCGTCATAGATCTGAGTCATCCCAATCTTTTTACCGATTAATGCTTTCATAGTTATATATCTCCTCTTTTGACACATACTCTCATCGGTAAGAGAGCAGTGGTGTCCAATGCCTATTTATTAGGCACAAATTTTAATAGAAATATCAACACCTGCAGGCAGGTTAAGCTTTTTAAGCTCATCTACTGTCTTAGCAGTTGGGTTGATGATATCCATCATGCGTTTATGAGTTCTAATTTCGAACTGCTCCATAGCTTTCTTGTTAACGTGTGGTGACTTGTTAACAGTGAAACGTTCGATGCGTGTAGGCATCGGAACAGGACCAGCTACAACAGAACCAGTTCTTTTTGCTGTACCAAGAATGTCTTTAACAGCTTGATCAAGAATCTTGTGATCAAATGCTTTAAGATTGATTCTAATTTTTTGTTTTGCTTTAGTTTTAGCCATTTTACGCTTTCTCCACGATTTTTGCTTGAACGCTTTTTGGAACTTTTTCGAAGTGCGAAGGTTCCATTGAGTAATCAGCACGACCACGAGTAAGCGAACGTAGTGCTGTAGAATATCCGAACATTTCTGCTAGAGGAACTTTAGCAGAAACCTTAGTTGTTCCGCCATCCTCAGTAAATTCTGCGATGTTACCACGACGAGAAGTTACGTCACCGATTACATCTCCCATATGCTCTGAAGGAGTATTAATCTCAACAGACATGATAGGTTCAAGAATTTCAATACCAGCAGATTGAGCAGCCTGTTTAAGAGCAATACAAGCAGCAATCTTAAACGCCATTTCAGATGAGTCAACTGCATGGAAAGAACCATCAACCAGTTTTACATGGAAGTCGATAACCGGATAACCGGCAGCGATACCACTCACAGCAGTTTCACGGATTCCAGCTTCAATTGGTTTAATAAATTCTTTAGGAATTTTACCACCAACGATCTTATCTTCAAAGACAATACCGTATCCAGTTTCCTTAGGCTCAACTTCGATAACAACGTGACCGAACTGACCTTTACCACCAGACTGTTTAGAGTGCTTGTAGTTAGCTTTACATGGAGCAGCAATACGCTCACGGTAAGAAACCTCAGGAGCTCCAGTAGTACATTCTACCTTAAACTCACGAACAAGACGGTCTTTAATGATATCAAGGTGAAGCTCACCCATACCAGCAATGATAGTCTGTCCAGTTTCTTCATTAGACTTAACTGTGAAAGTTGGGTCTTCCTGAGCTAGCTCGATAAGACCATTGTGAAGTTTATCACGGTCACCGTTTGTAGCAGGCTCTACAGCCATAGAAATAACCGGCTCTGGAAAGTCCATTGACTCAAGAACGATCTGTTCTTTAATATCACAGATTGTATCACCAGTAGTAACATTCTTAAAACCAACACCAGCAGCGATATCACCAGCAAATACCTGGTCAATCTCTTCACGAGTATTAGCATGCATCTGAAGAAGACGACCGATACGGTCCTTCTTACCAGTACGTGGGTTAAGAACACTTAGTCCACGTTCTGCAACACCAGAGTATACACGGAAGTAAGTAAGCTTACCAACAAATGGGTCCGTCATAATCTTAAAGATAAGAGCTGAGAACGGAGCTTCGTCTGAGTGAGCACGAGTTTCAACTTCATCAGTCTTTGGGTTCGTTCCTTGTATCTCACCAACATCGTGTGGAGCTGGCAGGAAGTCGATAACGGCGTCAAGCATTGGCTGAACACCTTTATTCTTAAATGCAGTACCACAGAACACTGGAACGATTTCGTTGTTAAGAACACCCTTACGAAGAGCAGTTTTAATCGCTTCGATTGTAGGAACTTCTTCTACAAGAAGCGTTTCCATTAGAGACTCATCACAGTCCGCGATAGCTTCGATGAATTCCACACGAGCTTCTGCAACCTGATCAGCGTATTCAGCAGGAACACCTTCGATACGAATCTCTGCGCCTTTTTCATCACCATCAAAGAAAATAGCTTTTTCTTCGATAAGATCAATAACACCAGCAAAGTCTTCTTCAGCACCCATAGCAACCTGAGCTGCTACAGCGTTAACACCAATTTTCTTACGGATGTCACCTACAACCATGTTGTAGTCAGCACCAGTACGGTCCATTTTGTTAACGAATCCAATTGCAGGAACTTTATATTTTTTAGCCTGGCGCCATACAGTCTCAGACTGAGGCTGAACTCCACCAACGGCACAGAACACACCAACAGCTCCATCAAGAACACGTAGTGAACGCTCTACTTCTGCAGTAAAGTCTACGTGACCAGGAGTATCGATAATATTGATGCGGTGGTCATTCCAGAAACAAGTAGTAGCAGCAGATGTGATAGTAATACCACGTTCCTGCTCTTGTTCCATCCAGTCCATAGTAGCGTTACCTTCATGAACTTCACCAATCTTATAGTTCACACCAGTATAGAAAAGGATACGCTCAGTCGTTGTCGTCTTACCGGCATCGATATGAGCCATAATACCGATATTACGGTATTTGTCTAAATGAGTTTCGCGTTTAGCCATTATCTCTATCCCCTACCATCTGTAATGAGCGAATGCTTTATTAGCAGCCGCCATTTTGTGCATGTCTTCTTTCTTCTTAACAGCTGCACCAGTATTGTCGAAAGCATCAAGAATCTCTTGAGCAAGAGAATTTACCATGCTTTTACCCTTACGCTTTGCAGCGAAAGTTTTCATCCAACGGAAAGCTAGAGCAAGCTGACGCTCTGTACCAACTTCGATTGGAACCTGGTAAGTAGCTCCACCAACACGGCGGCTTTTTACTTCAAGTTTTGGCTTGATGTTTTCTAGCGCTTGTAGAAACACTTCTAGTGGATCAATATCGCTTTTCTTTTCTACGATGATTTCAAATGCACCGTAAACAATTTTCTGTGCAGTTGATTTCTTACCGCGTGACATAAGAGTGTTGACTAGTTTTGTAACTAGCTCACTGTTAAATTTCACATCTGGAATAACTTCACGTTTTTGTGCTCTATTTCTTCTCATAATTCATCTCTCCCAGATTATTTGCGTTTAGCACCGTATTTAGAACGACCCTGCTTACGATCACTAACACCGAGTGTATCTAGTGCACCACGAACTACATGAAAACGCACACCAGGAAGGTCACGAACACGACCACCTTTTACAAGAACAACACTATGCTCCTGAAGGTTATGTCCTTCACCACCGATATATGCAGTTACTTCTTCACCATTTGTAAGTCTTACACGAGCTACTTTACGTAGGGCCGAGTTAGGCTTTTTAGGCGTACGAGTCGTTACCTGAAGACACACACCACGACGTTGTGGACATGCGTGAAGAGCGCGAGACTTACTCTTCTTTATCTTCTTTTTACGTCCTTTACGGACTAGCTGATTGATAGTTGGCATTCTTCTCTACCTTGTTTTATATGTTAAATATACCAATAATTTCTGTATAAAAAATAATGGGCAAGTAAACTAACCAATAGTTTGTTTTTTACAAATGCATTTCTAACTATTTATATGAAATTAACTTTAAGAGAATTTTCACACGTACACACTTCACAATCAGACTACGTTTTCAGGCTCACTAAACAACGTGAGACTCAATCCGAAAAAGTGTTATTTCGGAACTAGCCTCTTCTCCGAACACAAACAACGATTCCTTAACTAAAATTCATCAACACATAAAAAAGGATTTTCACTTCGTATTGACACAAAAAAAAGCGCACACCCGAAGGTATGCGCTTAAAAGAGCAATAAAGCTCCAGATTAACTAGAGCGATATACTTTTACTCCGTCTTAAGGAAGTCAAGATTAGCAACGCTAACTTCGTCAACCTCTTCAACGTCTTCTTCAACTGGTTCAGGAGCAATTTCCTCACCAAGATACTTAAGCTCAAGGTTCTGGAAGTGACTTGTTCCAGTACCGGCTGGTATAAGGTGACCAGTAATAACATTTTCTTTAAACCCTTTAAGAAGGTCAGACTTACCAAGTGTTGCAGCATCCGTAAGAATACGAGTAGTATCCTGGAATGAAGCAGCAGAGATAAAGCTTTCAGTCTCAAGAGAAGCTTTTGTAATACCAAGAAGAACCGGAACACCCTCTGCAGGTTGTCCACCCTTAGCAACACAACGCTCATTCTCTTCAAGGAATTGGAATTTATCAATTTCCTCTCCAACAAGGAACATAGTAGTACCACGATCAGTAATGCGGATCTTCTGCATCATTTGATTGATCACGATCTCAATATGCTTATCATTGATATCAACACCCTGAGCTTTATAAACAAGCTGGATCTCGTTCTTCAGGTAATCCTGAAGATCCTGAACTCCACAAACACTCAACAGGTCATGAGGCAGAACAGATCCCTCTGTAAGCTTCTGACCTTTACGGATAAAGTCACCTTTATGAACCGTAAGATGCTTGTTAGCCGGAATGCTATGTTCTTCCGCAACATCAGTTTCAGCATCGCGAACGATAAGCTGAAGCTTACCACGCACACGCTTACCAAGTTCAACCACACCATCGATACGTGCAATCTCTGCAACATCTTTCGGTATACGAGCTTCGAAAAGCTCGGCGATACGCGGAAGACCACCGGTAATATCTTTATTCTTAGCTGACTGACGAGGCATACGTGCAAGAACGTCACCAGGCTTAACTTTAGCCTTAGGGTCGATAAGAATAAGAGCTCCGGCAGGAAGCGAATAATGCACCAGCATCTCTCCGGATTTATCCTTAACAACAATTTGAGGATGAAGATCCTCTCTATGCTCCATAACAATAACTTCTTCAGTTCCACCACGAACACTACGAGTAAGCGTAACACCCTCTACAAGGTCATTAAACTCAATCTTACCTTTCGCTTCAGAAATGATGGGTACGTTATAAGGATCCCAGTATACAAATCTTTCATTCGTTTCAACTGTAGAACCTTCGCTCTTCGTGATAACAGAACCGATCTCAAGCTCATAACGGTCAAGAGTAACACCATCTTTATCTTTAAGCAGGATAGCTCCATGCTTATTAACAGCGATGATTTCACCTTTATCGTTTTCAACAGTTCTAACATTTTCAAAATGAATAGAACCAGCTTTACGAGCAGTAATCTCTGGTTTCTTATATGAAGAAGATGCTGTACCACCAATATGGAATGTACGCATTGTCAACTGAGTACCAGGCTCACCAATAGACTGTGCCGCGATAATACCAAGAGCATCACCTGTTTCAGCAAGTTTATCGTTCGCAAGGTTACGACCGTAACACTTAATACAAACACCGTGCTTAACATCACAAGTAAGAATCGATCGAATACAAACTGTGTTAACACCACGATCTTCAAGCATATCAGCTACTTCAGTAGTGATCTCGTCGTTAGCTTTAACGATGAAATCATTCTTTTTACCAAGCGGATCATGAACATTTGCTGCACTATAACGCCCAACAATACGCTCTTTAAGAGGAAGAACCTCTTCATCACCCTCGATAATAGCCTTAACCCAAATACCTTTAACAGTACCACAATCATCTTCGCGACAGATAATATCCTGAGATACATCTACAAGCTTACGAGTCATATAACCTGAATCGGCAGTCTTAAGAGCTGTATCGGCAAGACCTTTACGAGCTCCATGAGTACTGATAAAGTACTCAAGAACTGAAAGACCTTCACGGAAGTTCGAGATAATAGGTCGCTCAATGATATCACCAGAAGGCTTAGCCATCAGACCACGCATTCCAGAAAGCTGACGAATCTGATCTTTCGAACCACGGGCTCCAGAATCAAGCATAGCAAATACAGGATTAATATCTTTGTCTTTTTCAAGGTTACGCTCAAGAAGCTCAAACAGCTCATTCGCAACGTTATTTGAAGTCTGAGTCCAGATATCAATAATCTTATTGTGACGCTCACCATCAGTAAGAAGACCTTTATTGTATTGGTCAACAATTTTGTCGATCTCAATACGAGCATTCTTAATAATTGCAGGCTTAGTCTCTGGAATTGTCATATCAGCAATAGATACAGTAAATCCAGCTCTAGTTGCATGCTCATAACCAAGCTCTTTCAAATCATCCAGCATTCTGATAGTATCAGCGTGACCGGCTGTAAAGTAAGAATCAGTTACAAGTTTTCCAAGCTGCTTTTTACCAGTAACAGTATTGATAAATCCAAGCTTAGGACTCCAAACCTCGTTGAAGATACAACGACCAGGAGTAGTAAGAATATATTTATCCTCAGCATTTCCCCACTCAGTTTCAACACCGAGGTCAGGGTTAGGAATCTTAACTGCGTCATGAGTAGTGACAGATCCACAGTCCATTGCAGAAAGAACTTCAAAATAATCCTTAAATACACGCGCAGAATCAATGTTCTTTGGTTTTTGAGTCAAGAAATAACATCCAAGCGTAATATCCTGAGTAGGAGTCATCACAGGACGACCATTAGCAGGCGAGAAGATATTATTTGATGCAAGCATCAACATTTTTGTCTCAAGCTGTGCAGCATTTGAAAGCGGCACATGAACAGCCATCTGGTCACCATCGAAGTCGGCATTATAAGCCACACATACAAGTGGGTGAAGACGGATAGCAGATCCCTCGATCAATACAGGGTCAAACGCCTGAATTGAAAGTCTATGAAGTGTAGGAGCACGGTTAAGCATAACCGGGTGACCTTGAGTAACTTCCTCAAGAATATCCCAAACTACAGCTTCACCACGTTCGATCATTTTCTTAGCACCACGAACTGTGTGAGCATGTCCACGACCTTTTAGGTGACGGATAATAAATGGCTCAAATAAAGTAAGTGCCATTTTCTTAGGAATACCACACTGCCAGATTTTAAGGTCCGGTCCACAAACGATAACTGAACGTCCAGAGTAATCTACACGTTTACCAAGTAGGTTCTGACGGAAACGACCTGACTTACCTTTAAGCATATCACTTAGAGATTTAAGAGGTCTGTTACCAGCACCAGTTACCGCACGTCCGTGACGTCCGTTATCAAATAGAGCATCCACAGCTTCCTGAAGCATACGCTTCTCATTCCTGATAATTACTTCAGGAGTACGAAGTTGTAGAAGATTTTTAAGACGGTTATTACGGTTAATAACACGACGATACAGATCATTCAGATCCGACGTCGCGAAACGTCCACCCTCAAGTGGAACAAGAGGACGAAGATCCGGAGGAATGACAGGAAGTACTTCCATAATCATCCACTCTGGACGAGCTCCGCTCTTAAGGAAACCTTCAACAAGGCGAAGACGCTTAGCAAGCTTCTTACGAATAGCCTTATTTTTAGTAGCCTCAAGTTCACCTTCAAGCCTAACACGCAGAGGCTCAAGATCAACCTGCTCCATAAGAGTACGGATAGCAGGCGCACCCATATCCGCATCAAATGAATAACCGTAGTCATCACGAGCCTGACGGTACTCAAGTTCAGTAAGAGACTGACCAAGAGCAAGAGGAGTGTCACCAGTATCAGTAACAACCCAGTCCTCGTAATAAATAATTCTTTCAAGAGAACGCGCAGTCAGATCAAGCACAAGCCCGATACGACTCGGCATACATTTGAAGAACCAGATGTGTGATACAGGAACAGCAAGGTCGATATGACCCATGCGCTCACGACGTACCTTAGATTGAGTTACCTCAACACCACAGCGGTCACAAACAATACCTTTGTGTTTTACGCGTTTATACTTACCACAGTTACACTCCCAGTCCTTTGAAGGACCAAAAATGCGCTCACAGAAAAGACCACCCTTTTCCGGCTTAAAACTACGGTAGTTAATTGTTTCAGGATTTTTTACTTCTCCATGACTCCATGAACGGATAACATCAGGAGATGCAACATTTATAGATACTGCTCCGAATTGCCCAGAATTACCTTGGCCCAGAATTTCTCTATAAGCATATGTATTGTCAATCACTATAGATTCCTCTCTTTATTAAAGTCCAAGTTCGCTTTTCTTAACAGTACGAATATCGAGACCAAGACTCTGCATTTCTTTAAGCAATACGTTAAATGACTCAGGGCGTCCAGCATTAAGAACACACTGACCTTTTACGATTGACTCATAGATGCGAGCACGACCTGTAACATCATCACTCTTAACAGTAAGCATTTCCTGAAGTGTGTATGCAGCACCATAAGCTTCAAGAGCCCATACTTCCATCTCACCGAAACGCTGACCACCGTGCTGAGCTTTACCACCAAGAGGCTGCTGAGTTACCAGCGAGTAAGGTCCAACGGCACGTGCGTGAATTTTGTTAGCAACCAAGTGATCAAGCTTAAGCATGTAGATTTGCCCAACCATAACGCGTTGTTCAAATTTAGCACCAGTACGACCATCATACAGATCAGTCTTACCATCAAACTGAAGAGAACCATCTTTCTCAACGAAACCGAAGTTAAATTGCTCTCCAGTATCTGCTTCAATCTTAGCATTTGCCTGCTTTACAAGGTCTACAATTTCAGTTTCTTTAGCTCCGTCAAAGACAGGAGAAGCAACTTTGATTCCAAGGACTTTAGCAGCCCAACCAAGATGCGTTTCAAGAACCTGACCAACATTCATTCGAGAAGGAACTCCAAGAGGATTCAGAATGATATCAACAGCAGAACCATCAGGAAGGAACGGCATATCTTCAACAGGAACGATATTAGAAATAATACCCTTATTCCCGTGACGACCGGCCATTTTATCACCAACCTGCAGCTTACGCTTAGAAGCGACATACACCTTAACACGCTTAGTCACGCCAGGATCAACACCTTCTCCAGACTCAAGCATAGCGATAGAATCAATTCTTGTCTTTTCAACTTCCTCAAAACGAGGGATGAAAGTCTGAATGATAGCATCAACGGTATCTTTAAGAGCGCACTCTTCCATTCTGTAAGAAGCCCACTTATTAGCAAGTTTTTTAACAGAACTAGAAGTAACTTTACGATTAGAAGAGATAAGAATAGCATCTTCTTTAGATGATGAATCATCAAAGATAGGACAAGGAAGTTTTTGTCCAAGCATGATATCTGAAAGACGCTCAGAAAGCTCCTCAACAAGATCAAAGCTTTGAGTCTTGTAAGAATCTTTAACGTGTTTCGTTTGTCTGCGAAGTTCTGATTTTGTCAGTGTCGTTTTGTTTGGATCTTTAGCGTATTCAACGCGAACATCCATAACAACTCCACCTTTACCACTCTTAACAAAAAGACTTGAGTCTTTAACGTCTGCAGCTTTTTCACCGAAGATAGCACGAAGAAGGCGCTCTTCCGGAGCAAGCTCAGTTTCAGACTTAGGAGTGATCTTACCAACAAGAATATCACCAGGATTAACCTCAGCACCAAGTCTAACAATACCGCTTGGCTCAAGATGTCTAAGAGCTTCTTCACTTACGTTTGGAATATCTCTAGTAATTTCTTCCGGTCCAAGCTTCGTATCTCTTGCAGTAACTTCAAACTCATCAATGTGAATACTTGTGTAAACGTCATCTTTAACAATACGCTCACTGATTGCAATTGAATCCTCAAAGTTATATCCACACCAAGGCATGAATGCAACAAGGATGTTTTTACCAAGACCAAGCTCACCCAACTGTGTTGAAGCACCATCAGCAATAACGTCTCCAGCTTTGATTTTATCTCCGCTTTTAACGATTGGACGCTGGTTAATAGAAGTACCAGAGTTTGTTCTTAGGAACTTAAGCAGTTCATATTCAACAGCATCATCCGGCTTAGCCGTATCTTCAATAGATTTACCATCAGCAGTAACCACGATAGTACTTGAAGAAACCTCTGCAACAATTCCATCTTTTTTAGCACTAACAACAGCACGTGAGTCAACAGCAACCTTACCTTCCAGACCTGTACCAACAAGTGGTGACTCAGGAATCATAAGAGGAACTGACTGACGCTGCATGTTCGATCCCATCAACGCACGGTTGGCATCATCATGTTCAAGGAACGGGATAAGACCCGCAGCTGCACTTACAAGCTGCTTCGGCGATACATCCATGTACGATATTTCAGAACTAGGAGTTTCACCAGACTCACCTTTACAGCGAGACATAACCGTATCATTAACAAACTTACCCTTCTCATCAAGAACTGTATTTGCCTGTGCAACTGCAAATTGCTCTTCCTGATCAGCTGTCAAATAATCGATTTTAGTTGTAACAACACCTTTATCAACTCTACGATATGGTGTTTCAAGGAAACCAAGTTTGTTAATTCGCGAGTAAAGAGCAAGCGAAGAAATCAGACCAATATTTGGACCCTCTGGAGTCTCAATCGGACAAATACGTCCATAATGAGATGTATGTACATCACGAACCTCAAATCCGGCACGTTCACGGCTCAAACCACCAGGTCCAAGAGCTGAAAGACGACGTTTATTTGTCAATTCTGCAAGTGGATTAGTTTGATCCATAAACTGAGAAAGCTGGTTACGCGCAAAGAAATCCCTAACAACACTAGCAAATGCTTTTGGGTTGATAAGTTTATTAGGCGTTACAGATGTCTCGTCATCATTAAGAAGAGTCATGCGCTCACGGATAAGACGCTCTGTTCTAAGAAGACCAACACGGCAGTGGTTCTGAAGAAGTTCACCAACAGATCTTACACGACGTGCACCAAGATGGTCAATATCATCGACTCTTCCACCTTTACTTCTTAGGTTAATCAAATACTTAGTCGCTTCCATAAGGTCTTCTTTACAAAGAATACG
>JAUVCU010000312.1 GCA_030590715.1 Lentisphaeria bacterium | reverse complement strand
AGAACATGTGCTCTGTTCGGCACAAGCCGATGCCCTCAGCTCCGAATTTCACTGCGACAGAAGTATCTTCCGGTGTGTCCGCATTTGTTCTCACTCCCAGTTTTCGGTATTTATCAGCCAGATCCATAATTTTACCGAACGGGCCGGTCAATTCTGGATCCGATGTATTGACTTGTCCTGCGTAAACAGCTCCTGTTGTTCCGTTGAGTGAGATCCAGTCTCCTTCTTTAATTGTCGTTCCGGATGCTTTAAACGATTTTGTTTTGTAATTGACCAGGATATCTCCGCATCCCGCGACGCAGCAGGTTCCCATTCCCCGAGCAACAACTGCCGCATGTGATGTCATTCCACCTCGTTCTGTCAAAATTCCCGCGGAAACGTGCATCCCTCCAATATCTTCAGGACAGGTTTCCTGGCGGCAAAGAATAACTTTTTTCCCTTGTTCTGACCATTCTTCAGCGGTTTCGGCGGAAAATACAACTTGTCCTGTTGCAGCACCCGGAGAAGCCGGTAGGCCGGAACCTATCTTGTCGTTTTGTATCGCTCTGTCTTCATCTTCTTTGATAAATACAGGATGCAGAAGTTGATCCAGCTGCTGCGGAGCAATTCTCATGACTGCTTCTTTTTCATCAATAACGCCTTCTTCAACCAGATCTGTCGCGATTTTGATAGCCGAAGCGACCGTTCTTTTTCCAGTTCTTGTCTGAAGCATGAATACTTCGCCGCGTTCGATGGTGAACTCGATATCCTGCATATCTTTGTAGTGTGCTTCCAAGGTTTTACGAATGAGATCAAGTTCAGCAAAACATTCCGGCATAAGTTCTTCCAGCGAAGCAAAATTTGCTTTTCGCTCTTCTTCGGTAACACCTTGGTATTTAGCCCACTGCTGCGAGCCTTTGATTGAGATTTGTTGAGGCGTTCTGATTCCCGCAACCACGTCTTCTCCCTGGGCATTGACCAGGAATTCTCCATAGAAATAATCGTGTTCTCCCGTAGATGGGTTTCGTGTGAATGCCACGCCGGTTGCACTCGTGTTGCCTTCATTTCCGAATACCATTGTCATTACGGTAACAGCTGTACCGAGCAGTCCGCGTATGTCGTTTATTTGCCTATATCGTTTTGCTCTTGGATTGTTCCATGACCCGAACACAGCTTCAATCCCATCCCAAAGCTGTTCTTCCGGATCTTCGGGGAATGCCGCTCCAGTTGCATCTATATAGACTTTTTTATAGCTTTCAATTAGTTCTTTCAGATCTTCGGAAGTAAGGTCGGTATCGTGTTCTGCATTCTTCGATTCTTTGACGGCGTTCAGCTGTTCGTCAAATTTAGCCATTGGGATTCCCATTACAATATCACCGAACATCTGAAGAAAGCGACGGTAAGAATCCAAAACCATTCGTTCGTTACCGGTCAGCGCGATCATAGCTTCTACTGTTTCCGTATTGAGCCCGAGATTTAAAACTGTGTCCATCATTCCCGGCATGGAAACAGCGGCTCCGGACCGCACAGAAACAAGAAGTGGGTTAGGGCCTTTCCCAAATGTTTTACCGCTCACTTTTTCGAGGTGAAGCAGATGTTCTTCCACTTCGTCTTTTATTTTTGCAAAAAGAGCTTCTTCCCCGATCTCCTGATATTCCGCGCAGGCTTCGGTCGAGATAGTGAAGCCGGGAGGTGTCGGTAGATTGAGACTTGCCATTTCCGCCAGATTGGCTCCTTTACCGCCCAAAAGGTTTTTCATTGATGCTGAACCTTCTGCATTGCCGATTTCAAACGAATAGACGTATTTTTTTGATTCAGACATACCGGCTTCTCCTTAGATAAAGTTCTTTATTGGATAGTTGTTTACGTCCCGCAAATTATATGATAAATAAAAGGTTAAGGCAATTTGTTTTTACGTGTCGGTTACGTAGTCTGGAAGATTTTACTTGTGTCACAGTAAATAATAAGAAAACGAATACTATTTCTGCGAAAATAACATTGAATAAAGATTCCTCATTGCTTGATGCTTTAAACAGCCACATATATGGTGATTTGAAGAAAATATAAAAGGACGGGCATATGGCTAAGAAGAAAAAGAAAAAAGCTCCAGTGAGCAGAGGTTTTGAGAAAGTAATGTCACGTGGTAAAGGTGGCGAAATTACTCAAGCGGAAAAAAACGAGAGTAAGGCTCCAAAGAGAACAAAACTTGTTGTGCGTCAGCGGCCAAAACAAGGTGTGATAACTCCGGAAGAGGATAGTGCCAAAACTCGTTTGTTCAGAGGTATGGAATATATGTCCTCGGAGCAGTACGAACGCGCTTACGACGAACTAAATATAGCTTATTCTCGATTTGAATCTAAAGGGGTTCTCCAGAGGATTATTATTTCTTCTTTAGTCAAAAGTATGGCTGGACTCGACAAACCGGTGAGCTCTTACCCATGGAAGGAAATTCCTGAAGTTATGACAGTAGACGAGTTGATTGAAGATATTTATGAAAACCAATCAATTGATATGGCTGAAGAAAAGCTTATGGAATTGATCGACAGCATCGAGGAAGAGGGAACGTATATTTACGGGAACCTTCACATTATTGCTCAAAGACTGAATGATGATGCAAGATTTGAAGTGAGCAATATCGCAACTTCAGACTGTCTTGTCAAAATTGCAGAACAATCATAAATAACGAGACGTATTGTAAATGCATATATATGTTGACGCGGATGCTTGTCCGAAAGTAATTAAAGAGGTTCTGTTTAAAACGTCAGAAAGACTTCAGGTGAATCTGACGTTAGTGGCTGATCAGTTTATGCGTATTCCGACATCTCCTTTCATCAAATCTATGAAAGTCCCGTCCGGAATAGATTCTGCCGACGATAAAATCGTTGAGTTGACTGAGCCGGGAGATCTGGTGATTACTGCCGATATTCCTTTGGCTGATTTGGTGGTTGGAAAAGGTGGTTTTGCAATCAACCCGCGTGGTGAACTTTATACAGAGCAAAATATTAAGGAACGCCTGGCGATTCGTGATATGATGGCGGAAATGAGAAGTACCGGTCTGGATTTCGGCGGACCGCCA
>JAUVCU010000326.1 GCA_030590715.1 Lentisphaeria bacterium | reverse complement strand
GCCCGTCGCGCGGAATTAGTATCACAGCTAAGTTGGCTTACCGAAGATGGAAGTACACTACCGCAAAAAGCATTAGCATATCTACTGTCTTACCAGGAGGTGTGTAGTGTAATACCGGGAGCGAAAAACACAAAGCAGCTTGCTACAAGCTTCTCTGCTGCGGATATCAAACTAAGTACGGAAGATGTACTGAAGCTTGAAGAATTCTGGAACAGATTTACCAACAACGGAGAAAACCTTCTTCCCTGGTAAACAGAAACAGCCCTGTATCTGAAAATACAGGGCACGACTTGGGAGCAGTACAAACTACAGCCTGCAAAACACAAGCTAAAGCTTGGACTCAAACGACACCTGATTCTTAGGTTGAATAAGCAATTTAAGCTTTAAAAAAGATTAAGAAAGTAAAACTCGGAGCTATTGAAAAATGTATTTTGCAAGAAAGACTCTGCGGATGAGTTGTCTGAGTTCAAGCTTCAGCTTGCTGTAATAAATACCGATCAATCAATTACAAAAAGATGTATCTCCCTATCTCAGCATTTACAGTTTTCGGGATTCTCTCTCAAATCAATATGATCTCTGAAGGCCGATAACGACTCCCTGTACACCAACTTCCTCTGATCTATAAACCTGCGTGTGAAAGTCTGCATTTGCCGGCCTCAACTCAATCGTACCATCGTTCATCGGATAGTAAGACTTAACGGTCGTTTCATTATTCACCATCGCCACAGCAATATCGCCGGCACGTGCAGAATCTGCCTGCTTAATAATAACGACATCTCCATCAAGCATACCAATATCTCGCATACTTTCTCCCTGTACTTTCAGAGCAAAAAGTTTGTCATGATCAACACCTGCAGTCACGGACGGATCACAGTATACATCACCTTCCTTATACTCCTCGTTATCTGCCGGAGTTCCGGCGTTGATACGCCCTAAAAGAGGAATTGGAAGTCCGAAGGACATGTGTAGCGGTTTGTGCGGTTTGCTTTTCATCAGGCTCAAACTTCTGGCCTTTGAGCTGCGGGAAATATACTTCTTTTTCTGCAGTGCTTTGATGTGGGCGAAAACAGTTGATGTTTTAATCTCGAATTTTTCCGCAATTTCATAAACAGTGGGAGCCATCCCCTCGCCGCTCGTAAATTCCTCGATAAACTCTAAAATCTTTTTCTGCTTCAATGTTAACCCAATCATCGTATCCATCTCCCGCATAAACATTTGCTATTAAGTTAATTCTACTATATCGCATTACCTATAACACTACTATTTATTAGATTCAAATAAGATATTTTGTTCAACAGAAGAAAATGGTAAAAAATATTAGATAGTTATCTCATACTTTGCTGCAGCACAAATAATTAGAAATATGTTTTCTCCATTACAGTAAAAAAAAGGCTATGTACTTTTGAAAGTACATAGCTTGGAACTAAGCGGAGCTAAATGATCTAAAAACTAAGAAATAGCGTCTGAAGCCATTTTCTTAAATTCTGACAGGAACTGTTGCTCCATAGTCAAATATGCTTCTTCATTTGATTCTTTGTGCTGATCGCCAAGCCCTTCTGCCTTCGCGCAAAGTTCAACGGCAAAATCTTTGCTATCGACTTTTTCCAGAACAGCAAATTTTGGAACCTTCTTGCCCCCGACACCTTTCACATAACAGAACTCTTCATCCTCTTTAACAAGCTCAGAGTTCTTAACAGCCATGTTAAGTTCGCCATTTCGGTGAATCCACTCCACGTAAACGATAAACTCAGGTAACATTACCTCATCTGCTTTTATCTCTTTAACTGCGGTTTTAATCTGACGAGTTTTTTTCTTCTGCAGATCCTGAATTTTAGCAAAAACCTTATGAGCTTTAGCTTTAACAGTTTCTTCAACTTTTTCTTTCATTGATGCAACTTTTTCTTCAGTTTTGCGTTTTGCTGCAGCAACTCTTTCTTCTTTCATATCAGCCAGACGAGTTTTTTCATCTTCAGAGGCAGCTTCTTCAATTTCAGCCTCAACCGAATTCGAAAGTTCCTCAAGCATGACTTGTTCAGCATCCTTGATCAAACCAATTTTTTCAGCGACTTTTTCTTCTTCTTTCTGACAAACAGAAACAACTTCTTCTTTAATGACCGATTCATTTTCTTTTTCAAAAGTAGAAACAATTTCCAGGACTTTCTCCTGCTTGTCCTGTTCAAGGCCAACAATAGCGATAGCATCTTCAACTGAGATTTTCCCCGCTTCCAGTTTTGCGATAACCGAAGGAACTCCCTTTTCAATAATTTTAATAACCGAACTAACCTTTTTAGTAGGAAGGTTCACCGCACGAGCGGCCATGTCACTGGCATTTGATTTTACTTTAAGGTGACTTTCGTAAAACGGTTTAATCTTAGCGCCAATCACTGCTTTTTGACCATCAGTTAGAGTACCACGATGCAGACTCGTAGAAATGATATAACTCGTTATTTTTTCAGGATCGCCACCATAAGAAGCCATACGCGGTTCAATACCAAGAGCCTTACATGCTTTGTAACGGTTTCGGCCGTCAACAATCTGGTTTCCAAAAACAAGAACAGGTTCAACTTGTCCATTTAGACGTATATCGTCTTTAAGGCGATCAAAATCAATTTCAGACATCATTGGGAAATAGTCTGCAGCGGGATGGGAAACAAATTCGATATCACTCATTATAGATTCAACCTACTTTAGAGTTTAAGGAATCAGCCAGATCAGTCTGATCAGTCTGATTTTTTCTGTTAGACAAAAAAAAAGAGAAAGCACGAATACTTTCTCTTTTGAAGCACTAAGAAAAATTACTATAGAACAACAGTCGCAGTAGTAACTTTATCACCATCAACAAGAGCAACAGCTGAAGTTACAGGATGCTC
>JAUVCU010000119.1 GCA_030590715.1 Lentisphaeria bacterium | reverse complement strand
ATGTCGTTTCACTTTTCTCTGCCGTATTCGACCGTTGAAGTGAAACTTGTTGAGTTGATCAAACCCGACGGCTCGATTGTAACAATCGACCTTGAACAGAATTCCCGTGAGATGATCAATCGCACCCAGATGAGTCAGAATATCTACAATCCGAATGACAAGATCTTTCAGGTTTCTCTGCCCGGACTTGAAGTAGGGGACACTATTCACTACATCTGGAAAAAGAATACGGTGAAAGCACGCGTCCCGAATACGTGGAGCAACTATTTTGTGCTGGAGCATACCAGTCCGATCAGGTATTACAGAATCGATGTCGACGGGCCAAAATCTCTGCCGCTGAAAAATATCAGGCTGCGCGATGAGATCCTCGGCAAAGTTTCTTTCCGGAAAAAAGATACCGACCAGCGGGTCGTTTACACATGGGAAGTCAGCAATGTCCCGAGAATGTACCCGGAACCCAATATGCCAAAGCTTTACACTGTTACTCAAAGACTGTTGGTAAGTACCATTCCTGACTGGGAATATATTTCCAAATGGTACTGGGATCTGAGTAAGCCCCACATTGAGAAAGTTACCGAGAAAATGAGGAGCAAAGTGAAGGAACTGGTCAAGGGGAAGGATTCTGAAATAGAGAAGATCAATTCTATTTTTAAGTTTGTTTCCCAGGAGATTCGCTACATGGGGATAACGACAGAGAAAGAGGCTCCGGGCTATGAACCGCACGATATAGATGTGACTTTCAATAACAAATATGGTGTTTGTCGCGATAAAGCCGCTTTGCTGGTAGGAATGCTGCGTGAGGCTGATTTGAAAGCTTATCCGGTAATTATTAATAACGGCCCTAAAAAAGATGAGGGCGTTCCTCAGCCGTATTTTAATCATGCCGTTTCCGCTGTCGAACTGGATGACGGATCTTATGTGCTGATGGATTCGACTGATGAAAATACGAAACGTATTTTCCCGGCTTACCTTTGTAACCGAAGCTATCTGGTTGCGAAGCCGGAAGGTGAAACGCTGCTTACTTCAGATATCATTCCCGCTACGGAAAATCTGATGAAGGTAAATACAAAAGGGCAGTTGGATCGCGGAACGCTTACCGCTAAAACAACGTTTGAGTTCGAAGGTATCAATGATAATGCCTATCGCGGTCATTTTTCTCGATTAACGGAAAAAAAGCTGAGTGAGTTTTTTGAAAGACATGTTAAAAAGCTTTACGCTGGGGGGAAACTTGTCGACTGCAAAGTAATGCCGAAAGATCTGATGGATACGAACACTCCTTTGACTGCGGAAATTCAGTTTGCCGTTGATAATTACAATGTTGACACGGAAAAGTTCACCATCATCCAGCCGCTCTGGTTTGGATCTTCTTTCGGGATGGTTAACTTTACACTTGGTAAAACCGGGCTGGATAAGAGAACGTTTCCATTGAACACGGATATCGCCTGCGGTGTTGAAGAAACGTTTGAGCTGTCACTTTCTGAGGAGAGTGAGATGGTCTCTAATACTGAATTCAAAACTATTGACAACGACGATATCCTTTGGAAACAGAGCCTCGAGCTCGAAGGTAATACTCTGAAGGGGAAATCAACATTTCATATCAAGTCGGTGGAGTTCTCTCCAGAAAAGTATTTAGAGCTGAAAAAGGTTATCAAACAGATCGACTATAACAAGAGAAAGCAGCCGGTCTTTAGCCGTCCGGAGGAAATTGCCGCCCAGCCGTCTTATGACGCGGAGATTCTGAGCGATTTGATTGAGATCGATATTGAAGACAAACACAATTGGACAATGACCCAAACCGTATCGAAAAAAGTATTGACGTATAATGGTAAAAAAAGAAGTTCTGAACTCAAGTTTAATTACAATGAAGCGTGTGGAAGCGTTGAGTTGTTAAAAGCTGAAGTCGAGACAAACGGTTCTACAAAGGAATTATCCGAGGAAGAACTTAACCTGATGGATGCTCCATGGGTCGGTTCTGCTCCAAGGTATCCGGCAGGTAAAACCCTTGTCGCAAATCTGCCGGGTGTCGAGGTCGGCAGTGTAATTTCATACAAAGTAAAAACAACGTTTAAGAATAAACCATTTTTCGCTTTTTCCGTGCCGTTCCAGTCTATCTATCCTATAAAAAGCAAGCGGCTGACCGTGGCGCGACCACTATCTCTTGACCTTGCTGTTGGAAGCACTAATTCAGATCCGATAACAACAGGGAAGTTCGTTTCGGGAAATAAGCTTGTAACAGTCTGGGAATTGGAAAACCAGCCTCATATTGAGGCCGAAAGAAATATGCCTAAGTATTGGGTTAACCGCCCGAGCGTATTTATGAGTTCTCAAACCTGGTCGGAGTATGCTGCTACGTTAAGCGGGGTTTTTGAGACGCAAAGTGGGAATCAGAAAAATACGGCCGATAAAACAAAAGAAGTTATCGCCGGTATCGATTCAGAACGTGAAAAAATTATTGCGATCAGGGATTTCGTTGCAAAGGCAATACGAACCTCCGGGCCTTCTTTTACAGAGATTACAATAGACAGTATCTCTTCTGCCGACGAGACTTTGGCTGCCGGTTATGGAAATAAAGCCGACCAGGCTGTTCTTATTCAGGCAATGCTGAAGTCTGCGGATATCGATTCTGAAATCGTTGCAGTATCAAATTATTACCGGATTGATGAAATCGTTGACCCTCTTGTTAAGTATCCTGGTTATAAAACATTCAAGCTAATGCTGGTCAAAGTAAAAACGGACGGGAATACGTACTATCTGAACGATACATCTGAATATGCGAAATTTGGAACAACCAGCTCTGCCGACAAGCTTGCCTTGTTTATTGAAAGTGGAAAGATCGATACGATAAAGAACAACGCGGAATTTAGTAATAAAATGACTGTTGATTACACAATCAAGCTTGATGATGAAGGAAATGCAATGATCAAAAAAGTTAAAAATCATTGGGGAATCTTTTATAACTCTTTCCATAAGAAATTTGCCGAGATAAACAGCGAAGACAAAAAACGTTATTCTCAAGAACTGGTTTCAACGATATCTCCAAGTGCAGAGCAGACTCAGGAGCTGAAGGTCGACTTTTCAGCTTACCCGGCAGAAGAAACTGTGGAAATGATGATCCCTAACTTTGCTATTGTAGATGGTGAATTCAATTATTTCAGGATTCCTGCACAGTTCATAAATAATGTGATTCCACAGCTTTCTGACAGCAGGAAATCAGATTACTACAGGTTCTCACCGTTAACTCTTGAAGTCGCTTACAATATCGAACTTCCCGAAAAGAAATTTGAGATAGAGCACCTTGTTCCATCTATGGAATGGCAAAGTCCTAATAACACAGGACGCATCACTGTCTCCAGTGCAATTTCCGATAAAAAAGTGACGGTGGTTTTCTCGGTTAATCTTAAACCGGGGCTGTTTTCCCGCGATGAAATAGAGGAAATACGAAATGCGGCTAACTCTCTTATTCACAAATCAATGAAACTTATTATGTATAGAAGCTGATTTTTTGTGAAATTAGGATAGCTTATGCCTACTTTATAAAGACGTACGTCTGCGTTAATAATAACAACTGAAGATACACGATGATAAAACTGAATTTACAATTTTCTAAAATAGTGACTCTTATACTCAATACCGCTTTAATCGCGTTCACCACATCATGCGGTAAAGAGGTTGCTCCGGATCCTCCGCGAAGTGAAAGTAAGCTTGTGATCGAGCTCTTCAATTCGCTTAAAGATGGTGACAACAGCGCAACTCTTAAAAAGATCGATAGACTGAGAGTCATTAATCCAGAAAGTCTTTTTCTTGCAAATCTTGAAGCTACGATCAAATCGAATCTGACTTTTGAAGAACTTAATAAAGTACTTGAGGAAAAAGACCTGGCCAATTCTATAGTTGTTACTAATAAGCTTCTCAAAGAATATAACGGCAAGAAGGAGTTGATCTCTCTGGATAAAGACCTTGCTGTGCTGGCTGATCTTGATCAAAAAATCAAGGAGCTGGACGATGCCGATGGTTATAAGGATATTTTTGCTCTGACGAAGCTGATTGAACTGCTTGCAAAAAAGATCGAGCCTAACGCAAATTTAAATGAATTTCTGCACAGAAAAACAGCGTATGCAAATGAGAAGAAAGATGCAAGGCTTGAAGAACTCGCTCTTTTTGATCTTGCTCTGGATATCGATTTCCTTTATATGCACAAATATAAAGATGTCTGGAATGATATAGCTGCTCTTTCAATTGAAGACCCTGATTCTCCAATCGTTCATCATTATATGGATGTTTTAAACGGGTACGAAGAAGATAAACCTTTTATGTTTCCTGCAAAATAATGTTTGTCTTTGAGTTATACTTATCATAAAATTTGGCATTAGAACTTTTTAATTAAGGGTATTTGTTATGAACAAATCAGCAATAATGACAGCTTTCGCGACAGCAACTGTTTTACTATCCGGCTGTGGTACTTCTCCTCATCGAATCGATGCTACTGGAAATCAGGGCCTGACTACAACTGAAGATATCAACTTCAAAGACTGGCAGACAGCTGCTTCTAACTCTATCGAATCCCTTCTTCAGTCCGGTGTTCTTGACCGCCAGATATACAAAAAGAAAGCTGCTCAAAATCTGCCGTACGAGCCGCAGGTCGTTATTATGGTCAGCGATGTGAAAAATAAAACGACAAATCATATCGAGACAAATATCCTGACAAATCAGATCCGTCAGGCTCTGCTGAAATCGGGTAAAGCTTTAACGACTACTGCTGTAGGAGCAACCGGAGCTGAAGATAAAGCATCGCGTCAGGTACGCGACCTTAAACATGATCAGATGTTCAAGCAGAGTACTGTGGTTAAAGAGGGGACTGCTATCGCTCCCGAAATGAGTCTGGCTGGTGAGATTATCCAGCAGAACACAAGTCAGGGACGTTCTAAGGAAGCTTACTTTCAGTTTCACATGACGTTGACTGATATTGAAACTGGTCTTGCCCTTTGGGAAGACTATGTCGAAATTGCTAAACAAAGCACAAAACCATTAATCGGTTTTTAGGCTGACTAATCAGTTTTTTAAGGCTGTCTCTCTGTAAAAGGCGAGGCAGCCTTTTTTTATCCGTTTTTCTCTATTGTTTTTAAAATATTGAAGCGTAAAAAGTTACAGCTTTTGAGCAGGTTTCCTGCAGGAAAATATCAGATTTTTTTACTCTTTCTTATTTGACGCGGTGCCGTTTTATTCTATATTCCTACTATCAAAGCGGAGAGGTGCCTGAGTGGCCGAAAGGAACGGTTTGCTAAATCGTCGTCGGGGTGACTCGACCGGAGGTTCGAATCCTCTCCTCTCCGCCATTTTATGATATTTCAGCCTTAGTGAATTTTATTCGCTAAGGCTTTTTTTTTGTCTGAATATTACTATCAAAACACCAAATCACTCCTGGTAAATTTTTTTGACATTAGAATCATAGTGTTCACCTATGTTATCTTTTATCTTGGTTACTTTATTATCAGAGCAAAAGTAGTACTGTAAAACAACCAGGACAATCCCCTAAAGACTCGAGGTGGCCAGAATGGATGATAGACTACTCAACCACATTGCAAAGCAGCAAAAACACTTGGAATCCTTTTCAAGAATAAATAATTTTACAGGAATGCAAAAGAGAGTTGATGCTGCGGCCAAAAGAGCTGAAGAAGCCAGCCGTCGAATAGCTAGCAGGATGCCTGGATTAAGCAATTCGATGACACTCACATATAAAGAACTAACAT
>JAUVCU010000330.1 GCA_030590715.1 Lentisphaeria bacterium | reverse complement strand
CTGTTATCCAGCCGTGCTAGAGGGATTAGAATTCCTACTGAGATCACGGAACCGGGAATAGCGTAACCCATAGTGGAGATACGGTTGCATATTTTCATGACCGGAGAGCCTGATATGCGTGATGAAAATCGTAAAAGTAATGCTAGTACAACAATTGCAACTGCTGTTGTCGATGCCATAAAAGTGCTGTTGCCCAGCAGCGAGTAAAATTCGTCAGAACCTAAAATATTCATATTTTCGGAAGCCCATACTCCAAGTTGCAGCGTCGGAATAATAAATCCGAATGCTACCGGAATAATGCAGACGAACCAGGCTGAAAATGCTTTGAATCCGATAAGTTTAACCGGTTCTATTTCTGTTCCCTCATTATCTGTTGTGGAAAGTTTCAGGTTTCTGCGTTGCCACATCTCTACCAGGAATAAGCTGAATACGAAAAGCATAAGGATGCTGGCAAGTCGTGCTGCAGATGGCAGATCTTCCAGTCCGAACCAGGCGCGATAAATCCCCGTTGTAAAGGTAGAGACTCCGTAGTATTTGACGGTACCGAAATTGTTTAATGCTTCCATAAGTGCGAGACTGCAGCCCGCGACAATTGCCGGTCTGGCCAGCGGAAGAGAAATTTTGAAAAATGATCGAGTGCCCGAGTAACCGAACGTCTTTGCTACTTCAAGCAGGCGCGATGAATTGCGCAGAAAAACTGGTCTTACAATCAGGAAAACATACGGATAAAGAACAAGGGAAAGCATGATGATAGCTCCGCCGAGACTCATTATATCGGGGAACCAGTAATCGCGTTTGCTTGCAAATCCAAATATCTCGCGGATTGTGCTTTGTACCGGGCCGGCATAGTCAAGCAGGCCGGCGTAGGTAAAGCTGATGATGTAGCCGGGAAAGGCGAGGGGGAGAACCAGCAGGACTGTAAGCAGCTTTCTACCGCGGAAATTATACATAGCTGTCAGCCAGGCCGTACTTGTTCCGAATATTCCAGCCAGCAGGACAACACCGGTCATCAGAATGAGTGAATTATATATGTAGTCTTTAAGGACCGTATTGGTCAGGTGATCCCATACGTCACTTGCAGGAGCAAACCAGTATGTGGCAATCGTGATTACCGGCACACTTATAAGTGCTGCAATCAATACAGAACTTATCGTCCAGAGCGGTCTGTGTATTTTTAAAAACTTCATAGTGTTGTTCTTGGTTACTCACATTTTCGATTTTGTTTTGAGCTTAACTCAGGCCGCAACATAATATCTCCGTAGGAGATTCTCACTGTAGCTCAGGGCAAAGCCCTGAGTCATAACATTTACACATAATGAATCCTGAAGGGATTCTTCAAAAACTTGTCTGAATTCATACTAAGGCAACTTATCTGGTCAATTGAGGAACTCCCTCAGAGTTCTAGCTTTGCCGACACATCTTAACCCGGGCGTTGCCCGGGTCTAGGTTGAACATCCGCTACGCGGAAAACTTTGTTCGTAGCATAATAAATGAAATCCAAAACGTGACCGATAAGGTGCTGGAAAACTAGATCCTTGCCGGCGCTGATTTACTTTATTTCCAGCCTGCAATATCCATCAGCATAACTGCTCTTTTGTTGTATTTACCAAGTTTAGTCAGGTCAACAGTATCCGATTTGAAATTACCCCATGAAGAAACAAGTTCTGATGATTTAACACCTTCTTTTACCGGGTATTCGTAATTCGCCTGGGCAAATACTTTCTGTGCTGCTTCTCCGGCAAAAAACTCAAGAAGTTTCACGGCCTCGTCTTTGTTTTTTGAATACTTAACAACGCCGGCTCCACTGATGTTGATGTGTGTTCCGGTTGTATTCTGGTTCGGGAAAAATACTTTCAGTTGTTTTGCAACTTCCTGATCATTTTCATTTCCGTGGACAAGCTTTCCAAGGTAGTACGTATTCACGATAGCAATGTCAGCTTCTCCGGCCGCAACAGCACGCATTTGGTCACGGTCGCTTCCTTTTGGCTTTCTCGCAAAGTTTGTAACAAGAGCTTTCAGCCATTCAAGTGTTTTTTCTTCGCCACTATTGGCGATCATAGAAGCGACAAGCGACTGGTTGTAGATGTTTGATGATGAGCGGACAAGCAGGCGCTCTTTCCATTTTGGATTAGCAAGATCTTCGTATGTTGACAGCTCTTCTGCTTTTACGCGGTCTTTGTGGAACACAACAACGCGTCCGCGCTGAGTAAGACCAAACCAGTTGTTATCTTCGTCACGAAGATTTGATGGAATGTTTTTCTCAAGGACTTCACTTTGGATAGGCTGAAGAATGCCTTCCGCTTTAGCTTTGTAAAGTCGTCCGATATCAACGGTCATAAGTACGTCTGCCGGGGAGTTTTTACCTTCCGCTTTCAGACGCTGCATCAATTGATCCGCTTTCGCTTTTACCACATTTACTTTGATTCCCGTTTCTTCCGTGAACTGCTTAAATAGTTTTGCATCTGAATCGTAGTGGCGATGCGTATATACATTTACTTCTTTTTCCTGAGCTCCAACTGCAGTCGCCGCCGCAAGAGCCAATCCCAAAAATAGCTTCTTCATTTTATTTTCTCTCTTAAATTATATGATTATTAGGTCTGTCTAATTATTAGTTTAGTAATGTTAGGACAACTTAATTAAAAGTCAAGTAGGTTAGTCTAACTAAATTTTGAGTAATGTGTTAATTGCGAGAAAGAGAAAGCTTTTTGAAATAAAGTTTTAATAGTGAAATGCAATCGTGAAAACGGCGATTAAGCTAAGAGGCATAAAGAATATGAAATAACAGGAGTGTGAATATGCCGGAGCAAGGATTAGGTAAAGTGCTTA
>JAUVCU010000322.1 GCA_030590715.1 Lentisphaeria bacterium | reverse complement strand
CCTATTTCAAGTTTGACTCGAAGTAAAGCTGGACTCTTCGCTATTCAATAGCGAAACCGCCTTTTCCAGAGTTGTCGGCTGTTGAAAACGCCTGAACACCTGGAAGGCAGTTCAAGCTTCAGCTTGCTTTGTGTACTTAATTCTATTCAAAGTTGTTGAATAACGGCAAGTCTCCAAAAATATCTTCCGGTTTATTATCTTTTTCATTTTCAAAATCTGAATTTTCACTTTCAACTTTTTCTTCTTGTTTGAACACCACAGGCGCTTCTGCCGTTTTAGTTGTAGCCACCTCATTTTTTTTATTTGACAGCCAGTCTTCAAGTCCCATGATCTGGATTCCTGCATTGCGCGCCTTTTTAAGCTTAGTGCTGTTGCCATCCGCATCTAATGCGACAAGTGTTGAAAGCGTGCTTGTAATGGCTTTTACCGGCTCAAGGCCACGTTCCTTGGCTATGGTCTCATAGTAGCTTCGTTTCTCCGGCATCTTTCCCGTAAAGCAGATCGTCGCCTTTTCTGTTTCTTTATTACCCACACTCGAAGTAATGTTTAAGCATTCCATTAACTCATCAAGGAAAAATGACTGAGCTAAAAGTTCGCGTTCAATTGCCGCTGCTCTTTCGGGACCAACACCATTAATTTTCGCAAGGCTCTCTTCGTCAAGTTCTCGTAGTTGTTCAATTGTGTATTCCTGCAGAATTGATTTTGCTACATTTTTACCGACAGTTGGAATATTTAACGCGGCAATAAGTTCATAGTCTGTGACATCTTTTGCATTCTGTATTTCATTAAATAAATTCGTGGCCGATTTATCTTTAAAACCTTCAAGCTTTAAAATATCTTCAACGGTTAAGTGAAAGATGTCTTTTAGGGTTTTAACGTTTAGCGTTGTCATCATTTTTCGCACATTTGGTTCGCCGAGTCTGTCGATTCCGATGTTTTTAACGGATGCCAGAAGTCGCTGAAGTAGTGTTTCAGGACACTCTGTATTTACACAGCACAGTTCAGGCCCGCGTCGTTCAAGTTCAGAATCACACGATGGACAATTGGTGATTAATGCCGGTTTGCGAACTAGCCCTGGAGTTGCATTTACAATATAAGGAATCACGTCCCCAGCACGTTCAACAGTGATCTCATCTCCAATATGAATGTCTTTATCAATGATGTTTTGTGCATTGTGCAGGGTTGCTCTTGTGATTGTTACTCCACTTATATTTACTGGTTCAATCTCCGCAACTGGAGTTATGCAGTTTTTACCAAAGCTCCATTCAATTCCGAGTAGTTTTGATTGTTTTTGAATATTTGTAAATTTGAAAGCAATCTGGCTTCGCGGATGGTGGGCGGTATTCCCAAGGGAATCTCCGTATTTTGAATCGGCGTATTTAATAACAATTCCATCCATCGGGTAAGGCAAGTCTTCAATTTGCTGGAGTATATCAGGCCATTTGCCTGCAAACTCTTTTAGGGAAGATGTAAATGAGATCATATCGTAATCAACAAGAGTCAGTTTCGCACCCTGGCGTGTTATGTCTGATATATCTTTGAGCCCCATTATGCCGGCAACTGCATTTCGTGAGTTCTTGTAGCTCTTGCCGTCTTTTCTTTTAATGTTGGAATAGAGGTTTTCAAAATCATCATTTCTGATAATTATTTCCCCTCGAGTACCTCGATCAACGGGACCTTTGTAGCTGGTTGTTTCTAATTCTAGTAGTGGAAGCTTGTCGGTTATATTCTCGCCTTCTTCTCCATCTCCACGAGTTGCAAGAATTCCTCCAGCATAGTTTGCCGAGATTCCATCGTATTTTGGCTGGATCAAATATTCCTCTTCCAAAGACCTGGCATTTTTGTTCGCCCATTCAATAATCTCTTCAAGAGAGTAAGCTTTGTTTAAAGAGAGCATTGGAGCTGCGTGAATCACTTTTCCTGACGTGGCCACTTTTGGTGCGTGAACTTTGTTTATAAGTTCGTTTTCTGGAGCTATTTCTTGTAATGCTCGTACCAGTTCATCGTATTCAGCATCTGATATCTCAGGCTCTCCATTTTTCCAGTATAAGCGGTCGTGGTGTGAGATTAGTTCAACTAATTGTTCTTCTGTGTATTTCGTATTCATAATTGTATTTTAAAGCTCCACTGGAGTAGGATTTACTATTTTTATTTTTTCAAAATATAGGGACTAAATTCTGTTTTACTAACTAAATATTCCAGGATTGCATTCCTGTTTGGCATCGTACTTGCTTAATTCTTTTTATACATACGCGAGGCATGATCACAAAAAACAGGATTGATGCATATGAGATACTTAAAACCATTTGTGGTGGCTGTTTTTGCAACCTTGATGTTGTCTATACAGACAGGGTGTACAACACCTGGTACAGAAATTGACCGTAACCGTGATTTGCATGATATTTTTACCTGTACAACAGCAAAGGGTAATGCATTCAAGTTACGGCTGGGTCCCGCACAGCTTGGAATTGTTTATCCTCCACGGCAGAAAGAGGCAGGTTTACGCGGAGGAGTTTTCTACAGTCCATATAAATGGGACTTTGATGAGTATTTAATTGTTAATGGTTATGACAGGTTCTGCGGAACGGATATTTCTAAAATTCGTGGTAAGTCCTTTGAAGCGCGGTCGATGGGGTGTCTTGCGTATGCGCAGCCATGGACCCCGAAACTATATGATAAGAAAAAAATAGTATGGTTCAGGAGCGGTATCCATGGAGCTATTACACTCAGACTGAATTGGTCATAGGAGTTTTCTCAAGGTGGCGTGTCGGTATAAACTGGGGGGAACTCGCCGACTTCATGCTGGGATGGTGTAATCTGGATTTTTTTAAAGATGATCTTAAGATTAAAGAGATGATGGATATTATCCAAGAAAAGCAAAGGGAAGCAGAAGAAACTCAACCGGTAATCATTGATCTTTCCAAA
>JAUVCU010000132.1 GCA_030590715.1 Lentisphaeria bacterium | reverse complement strand
TCCCTCTTTTGTCAGTTGAGCTGTTTCGGCAAGCATTTCTGTTCCGTTAAAATTAACAATCGGCAACGATTCTGTACAACCGTAAGGAACCATTGTTTCGCCACCTTCTCCCATCACTTTTTTTAGCATGGAGTGGAGTTCATCATTTACCGGAGCTCCGGCCATAAGAACCCGTTTCAAAGATGGAAGCTTAATTTTGTTTTCAACACAGTAGGTCGCAACCGTTCTCCAGAAAGCAGGAGAACCGAACGAAAACGAAACTCCATTGTCCTGAATCGCTTCAATAATTTTGCGGGGATCAGCTTGTGCTGGCTTAGTCGGGTCCATATCCGGAATAACACACGGCATCCCAAGAGCCGCGGCAAAAAGCGCAAACAGCGGGAATGCCGGCATATCTACGTGATCTGGCCCGGCACCGTACGTGTCTCTTATAATTTCTGTTTGAGCAATAAAAATCTCATGTGTACAAACAACTCCTTTCGGAGGACCTGTGCTTCCTGTTGTAAAAAGAATAGCCGCAGTGTCCTCAAGATTTGTCTGTTCTATTTCAAAAGAGAATTTCAGTTCAGGCTTATCTATTAGTGTTTTAGCAATATCCTCTAAACGCGAAACTCCAGGAGCTGAAAACTTCCCATACGAGAAAGCCGTTTTAATAGTTTTAAACGTTCCAGGGAAAAGATATTTAATCCAATGAACTTCAGATTCAGCAATCAAAGCTTCAGGAGCTGTATTTTTTATGCATGTAAGCATATTTTTGCGCCCCATTCCCGGGTCGATCAAAATTGGAATTGCACCAACTTTAAAGACGGCAAATACAGCAGCAATAAAGTCTAGACTCGGACGAAGCATTAGCAAAGTTTTTGTTCCTTTAACAATACCGTGGCATTTAAATTCACTTGCATAGGCATTTGTCAGACTTTCCAATTGAGAAAAAGTCAGCGAACTATACGTAACGCGATTTTGTCGATCGCGTCCACTAGGATAAGAGATTGCTTTGTTGTTAGGATAAATCCCCGCAATTTCTGAAAGGTACTCTGCAATATTTGTCTTCATCTAGACGATCCTTTGAATTAGCAAAAGCTTGGGCTATTGAACTTCGATGCGGGCAAATGCACCTGCAGGAAGCGATTGACCAGACTCTTCAACCATCTCCATTTCACCACTGGTACTAACTTGTGATTTACCTGAAAACTTTTTAAGGAGAAGTCGTTCAAGAATAATTGGAGAGAAACCAGGAGTATGGCAGCTAAGAATCACAAAATACGGATTTTCCGTATCAATAACCTGAGCACAAAGGTCAAGAAGTTCATTTACATTCTCTTCCATCTTCCAAATCTGGCCTTGCGCGCCACGACCGAATGAAGGAGGATCCATAATAATTCCGTTGTATTTATTACCACGGCGGATTTCACGCTGAAGGAATTTGATAACATCATCGGTGATCCAGCGAATTGAACTTGGAATATCAGGGTTTTGCTCAAGACTTTCACGTCCCCACTGAATCATACCTTTTGCTGCATCGAGATGCGTAACTTTTGCCCCGGCTTTTGCCATAGAAAGTGAACCAACACCTGAGTAAGCAAAAAGATTGAGAATCTTCAACTCGTCTTCTGATTTCTTAATCTCCTCATTTACCCAATTCCAGCTTTTAAGATGTTCAGCAAAAAAACCAAGGTGACCAAAATTAGTCGGCTTCACAATAATGTTGACATCGGAAAAGTTTATGACCCAGCTCTCCGGGACACCACCGCCTTTCCACTTCCACGTTCCACCACCTGATGAATCGCGTTTGAATGTTCCATTTACATTTGCCCACTCTTTTTCAGTAAGGCTTGGTTCCCAAAATGCATTCATTGCAGGTCGTGCAAAACGATATGGCCCAACCTGTTCAAGTTTCATTCCGTTTCCGCTATCTAAAATCTTATAATCCATAAATTTTAATCACTACTTTATATTATTTGGCATTTATATTTAATTGATCTGACTTGTAAACGATTCGTCCATTTACAACTGTCATTTGAACTCTGTTTGTTTCTACATCGAAAAAGACGATGTCCGCCCTTCTTTTTGGTTTCAATTCACCACGATCAAACAGATTTAGGTTTCGTGCCGGGTTAAGGGAGAAACATGCCGCAGCATCAGAAATTCCAAGCTGGGAATACGTCATAAGGTGATGCCACCCCTTTTCAAGAGTAAGAGTCGTTCCTGCCAGACATCCGTCTTCAGTCATAGATTTACCATTTACGACCTGAAGTTGAGCGCCCCCCAGATGGTAAATGCCATCACGTAAACCGGCTCCCTGTATCGAATCACTTACACCGACCAGTTTGTCTTTAGGTTTCATACGGCATGCAAGATCAACCATTTTAGGGTGAAGATGCGAACCATCTAATATAAGTTCAATTGTCACACGGTCATCGGTCAGTGCAACAGTTGTCAAAGTAGAATGTCTTTGGTGAAGCGGAGCCATCGCATTGAAGAGATGAGTCACGCGAGTCGCTCCTGCATCGATAGCTTTCAAGACATCATCTTCTGAAGCCAGGCTGTGTCCCATTGACGGAGTAATATCATTTTCTTTTAAAAGTTTAATTAACGGCACTGCTCCTTCAAGTTCAGGAGCAAAGGTCATAATTTTTATCTTTCCGCGACCTGCATCGATAAGTTCCTGAGCAATTCCAAGATCAATATCCAGGATATCGTTTTCGTCTTGTGACCCGTGCTTTTTCTTATTTAGGAAAGGACCTTCCACGTGGATACCAACAGCATCGGCACCTTCAAGCTGCATCTCAATCAAGTCAGCTAATGTGCTTATTGCTCTAAGCATTTTGTCCAGAGGTACAGCAACAATTGTAGGGATAAAAGAAGTTACACCGTGAGAAGCAAGTACTTGGGACATCTTCTGAATATCCTCAGGATTCTCATAAGCAGTCGTAGAGTCGAAGCCGCCAGCTCCGTGAATATGAGTATCAACAAATCCAGGAACAGCATAGCAACCTTTAAGATCTATGATCTCAAGATCCTTATCAGGCTGGAATGCTGAGGCACCACCAACCGCTATAATCTTATCTTCCTGACAAAGTATTCCACTATTAGGAATATGCTCCCTTGGAGACAAGCAGTAATCTGTTTTGTATAATCTGCGCCTGAACTTCATATTTAGCCCTGTTATATTTTATGCCGTTATCATTTTATTATTACTACGTAATATGCTTTTAAATGTTTATATTGCAACAGAAATCTAAGCCTCCACAAAATATATAAAAAAAAGATTAAACTAAAATTTGTAATTCAATCAAAGAGCAATAGATTTCGCCGCCCTTAAATCCTCATGTTAACAACCTGTTAATAACTTGACAGTAACTTGTTAACCGCGCCTGTAACTATCTGAAACACTGCATCTTATACGCAACTTATTAACAGGCAGAATTCACGCCCCATTTTTGATAAGAAATAATGCCACCCTCTTCGTGCTTTTAGCCTCAAAATCAACTATTTACGATACAACAGGAAAATAAAAAAATAATGAAAAAAATTTGTCAAAAAAAAGAGAAAAACGAGTTTTAAAAAAATAGAAGTCTGTTATTTATAGAATCCGAACAAATGAATTTGAGTTGTTAATAACTTAAAAAAAGATACACCACGCAGGGGAAGTACACATTGGAAGCGACCGAGAAAAACATCAAAGATATCTGGAAAGAATCCAGAGCTATATTAAGGAACAATCCGAATTTAGGACGAGAAACATTTGAACAGTGGTTCAAATGCATTGTGCCCATTTCGATAAATTCCGAAAAGATAGTTCTTGGAGTATCAGATGATTTCTTCGGAGACATTCTAATGAACAACTACGGTGATCTGATAAAAGAAGCTGTTTTCAAAGCAGTTGGAAGTGAACTCGTTATTGAGCTGGAATTTGGATACGACGCGCCTGTTGACGACTACGATGACGAACCAGAAAAAGAAATAAAGCCAGAACCAAAAGAGCTGACACCATCAGACCTTAATATGGATCTAAAAACAAGGTTTGCATCAAACTGCCACCCTGAACACAATTTCTCAGCATTCGTTGTAGGAGAGGAAAGTCAGTTCGCATATGTTGCAGCAGTAACAGCAGCCAACAATCCAGGAACATACAACCCGCTTTTCATTTACGGAGGAACCGGACTTGGAAAGACTCATCTGCTTCAAGCGGTAGCTCATGAATACCTGAACAACCACCCTGCCGCTATTATTGAATATATACCATGCGAAGCCCTAGTTAACTATTACGTTGACTCCCTTCGCGCCGGTAAACACTGGGAATTCCGAAATAGATTCAGAGCTGCAGACGTTCTACTTGTGGACGATATCCAATTCCTATCTAAAGGAAAGCAGATTCAGGAAGAATTCTTCAATATGTTCAACTCTCTTTACAACGAAGGAAAGCAGATAATCCTGGCTTCCGACAGAGCACCATCTGAAATCAACGGACTTGAAGACAGACTTGTATCACGCTTTGAATTTGGTGTTACAACAGAAATCATTCCGCCATCAGTAGAAACAAGAATAGCTATCCTTAGAAAGAAGCAGGAAAAACATCTTATTAAAATTGGTGATGATGTTCTAGCATTTATCGCAAGCAGAATTACATCTAATATCCGTAGACTTGAAGGAGCTCTGCTAAGACTGGTTGCTTATTCATCTGCAATGGCAAACTGCGCTATTACAATTGATCTGGCAGAAAAACTACTAGTCCAGCTTATTGACCAGGAAACAGCAGCGCGCAAAGTTTCTATTGAGGCAATACAAAAGGTTGTAGCAGATCACTTCGAGATAAAACTTTCAGATATTCTTGGAAGTAGAAGACCAAAGAACATTGCAAATCCACGCATGATCGCAATGTATTTGAGCCGAAGCATGACAGACCATTCACTTCCTGAAATCGGAGAAGCTTTCGGCGGAAGAAACCACGCAACAGTAATCAATGCCGTGAAGAAAATTGAACTACTGTGCAAGAAAGATGACGATGTAAAAAGAAATATATCAGTTATGAAAAGAGCTATTAAGTCGTAACCCTCTCCTTCACTTGAAGAAGAGAACTACAAAAAACTACTTTTTATTAGAAACTGAATTAAATTTCTCGAATTGAGCTTTATTCATCACAACACGAAAACCAGTGTGAATAAGGCTTGTATCAGGAGTCGTCTTCATTCTGGCACTCGGTCGATAGCCAGAGCAGTACACATCACTACACATAAACGAGCCACCGCGCGTAACTCTCTTTTCAGCATACGGCTCCACCGGATCATAACTAGTTGTTGGTCCAGTCGGATTCACAACAGTTCCTTTTTCCGCATCAACAGAATAAGTATCCGGACGGTATAAATCATTAACCCATTCCCAGACATTACCAGCCATATCATACAAACCGTAACCGTTAGATTTAAAATGTTTAACCGGCGACGTCATCAGGAAACCATCCCTCAAACTATTTTTATAAGGAAACTGACCTTGGAAGGTATTAATCTTCACCTCTCCATCATCAACACCCTCTTCTCCCCAAATAAATGGCAACTGCTCCTTACCACCACG
>JAUVCU010000263.1 GCA_030590715.1 Lentisphaeria bacterium | reverse complement strand
AGCTACGGGAAAAATGATAATGCAGACCAATGCACTGTCCTTTCTCGTTATCTTTGGAACATGGCAATATGCGAAAGTTTGTATTCACCTCTTCAACTTTTTGAAGTTGGACTCAGGAATGCAATACATAATCGACTTAAGTGTTTATTTGGTGATAATTGGTATGAAAATCACGACTTTCCATTAACTTCTTTCGGTGCTTCTGAAGTATATAAAGCAAAAGAAAAAATTAAGAAACATAGACAAGTGGAAACTCCCGGACTGGTCATTTCAGAACTACAATTCGGCTTCTGGACGCATATGTTTGAGCATCACTACGAAGACAATACAAAATTTCTTCCTAAAAGTATTAAATATGTGTTTCCAGAATTAGAGAAAAAGGAACACAATAGAAAAAAGATAAAACGCATCCTCCACGAAATTCGCGAACTTCGCAATAAAGTGTTCCATCATGAAAGGATAGTTTACTGGCAGGATCTGGTAGAGAAACATAAAACTATTCTTGAGGTCATTAGCTGGATAAGCCCAGAGCTACATGAGATGGCAGTGGCTTTGGATCGTTTTAGTGAAATACATGATAAAGGAATAGATCCGTGGATAGAAAAAATTCGTGACCACTGGCCGAAAGAAATAGAGGAAGAACAAAATGTGCGAACTTAGCAAAAAACTGAAAGCTAATTCACTGGGAACTCGGAGCTCCTGCTCCGTGATTATTAAGGCGATTTAAAAGGCGAATGAAAATGCAAGATAAAAGAAAAGAAGAATCTTGACACGTTGGGATTCGAAGAATAATTGCAAAATTTGCATCGGAATATTGTATTAGGTAATTTTATTGGAAAAATTTATGGCAGAAAAATATAAAATATTTATCAGTAGCGTTCAAAAAGAACTTGCTGATGAAAGGCGTGCAGTTAAGGAATTCATAATGAATGATCCTTTGCTTAGTCGCTTTATCGAAAATGTCTTTCTGTTTGAAAATATTCCTGCCGGAGATCAAAGCCCAGATGATATTTATCTTTCTGGAGTAGAAAAATGCGATATTTATATCGGTATTTTCGGGGATAAATATGGCTGGAAAAATGAAGATGGAAAATCCCCGACTGAACTGGAATTCGATTATGCCACCAAAAAGAACCGGGAACGTCTAATCTTTGTCAAAGGTGATGATGATTCGACAAGAGAAGCGGAAATGAAAGCCCTTATACGCAAAGCAGGTTCACAGCTTACACGAAGACGATTTTCCGATATAACGGCGTTAAACAGGGAAATATATGCAAGCTTAGTTGAATCACTTGAACAGCGCGGAGCCTTAAGAAACTCCCTTTGATGATACTGTTTGCAGAAGAGCTACAATTGATGATATTGATGCTGATCAAATAGAATCTTTTATTGAACAAGCTGAAGCAAAAGGACGATTAAAGCTTAAAGGTGATCGATCAGTTGAAGCGGTTTTAAGTAACTTTAATCTATTGAGAGATGGAAAACCTACAAATTCCGCAATTCTTCTTTTCGGGAAAAATCCAAATACGTTTTTTAGCAATATTCAATTGCATTGTTTTCACTTTTTCGGTACAGAAAAAAGAAAACCAATTGCATCACAGCAACCTTATGAAGGAAGACTTTCTGATATTATTGATCAAGCGGAAGAGTTCGTATTAGGCAAAATAGACAGAAGGGTGGGAGTTCGCAGCGAAGGAACTCAAGCTTCAGTTGAATTTGAAGTTCCCCGTGAAGTAATATCAGAAGCTATTGTTAATGCCGTTGTTCATAGAGACTATAACAGTAATGGTTTCGTCCAGGTTTTTGTTTTTGCCGACCGGATAGAAGTTTGGAATCCAGGGAGATTACCTTCCTGTTTGACTCCAGAATTACTAAAATTACCTCACGCATCGTTACCACGTAATCCGTTAATAGCGGAACCACTTTTTCGTATTCAGTATATAGAAAAAGCCGGAACCGGAACAACCGATATGATTGAGGATTGTTTAAAAGCCGGTCTGCCTGAACCGAAATTTGAACAAAGTGGCCCCTCTTTTGTTGTAACAATCTGGCGTGACTGGCTAACTGATCAGGTGATTGAGCAACTTGATTTGAGTGATAGAGAAAAGGTAGGAGTGAATATTTTACGTTTAAAAGGAAAATTAACGAGTGCCCAATATCAGCAGGAAACAAATGTGAGTAGGCAAACAGCTTCCCGTGATTTCGACAATCTGGTAAAAAAAGGAGTTATTGAACGTTGTGGTGAAAAAAAATCGACATTTTATGTCAAAAGAAGGAGTATGCCCCAAATATGAATTATTTGCCCCAAATGTCTTTGAACTTTTATGCCTCATTTATGCCTCATATGACTCAACTGGGATTAATGATCTTAGTGATGAACCCGTCACACCCTATCAGGAATTTAAAACAAAAATTAGTGAATTTAGCAAAATTTTATATGAACAAATGCGAACTTAGCAAAAAAATAGGAACTTCTTCACTGGGAACACGGAGCTCCTGCTCCGTGATTCTTAAGGCGATTTTAAAGGCGAATATAAATGCAAAATAAAAGCAAAAAAGAAATAAAGGCAAGTAAGAAAGAAAGCAACGCAGCAGGAGCTACGTTCTCCCAGTTTAAATCCAAAGCAATTCTGAATGGGGAAGATGAACGAGAAAAGGGACAGGTTGATTGACGCTTTCAATTGATTTTAAGCCCTTATATCTCCAGTAAATAATGTTGGAATGGTGGGCAATAATCGTTGCCTACATTTATACATTTCACACCGTCTATCATTTTTCCAATAATCCTCCGATGTGTATGACCGCTAATTGCATAATCGCATTTGACTTTTTTTAGTAGCCACGTCACGCCGCTGAACGCATCAAAAGGCTGTCTAAGCCCTTCTCTAAAGTGTCCGTTCATTTCTACTGCCGGAACGCAATGAGTACAAAGTATTCCAGTCTGCCAATCTTCGGGCTGATTCTTTAAAATCTGTTCGATGCATTTCCCACACTCTTTTGCGGGATTAAAATCCACAATAGTTCTGTCAAGCCATCGACCATCTGCGAAATCCGCAAGAACCTGATTCTGAATTGTTCGCATTGTACCGTCATACCAGAGTACATTTCCAAAAAATCTGACCGTATCGATATCGTAATGCCCGATAATATCCAGATAATGAACGTTGTACTTTTCTGGTTTGTATTGATCTTTGTAATTTTTCAGGACACTATCAACCGTCATATACACAAATTCATGATTCCCCAGCGTACAGATCACTGGAATCCCTCTGAAAAGCTTATGTAGCTCCTCATACGGATTAACTCCTAGATCACTTTCAAAAATATCTCCAGTAATCAGCACGGCGTCTGGCGAATATTTCGATAATAACGAAGCAATCCAGTGATTCTGTTCCTTCAGTGCCAGAACATCCGCTATGACTCTATGTAAATCTGATAAACAAAGTATTTTCATAAATTATAATGTTATACATCCCTTCCGTTTTTATTCTCTCTCGCACGGAGACACTGAGGTCACGGAGTGTTTAATTTTTGAGTGTTTTTGCTGCTAACTCAATCGATTTCAATTCCATTTCCGCTTCGATAAAATGTAGTTCTACTTCAGTCGGTTCTTTAAGTTGCTCCTGATGAAATTTCTCATATTCCAACTGAGCTTTTTCTGAAGCCGCATCGTGGCTGATTTTTCCCGCGTGAGAGAGC
>JAUVCU010000140.1 GCA_030590715.1 Lentisphaeria bacterium | reverse complement strand
AGCTCAGTGGTAGAGCATCACGTTGCCAACGTGATTGTCGAGGGTTCGACTCCCTTCACTCGCTCCATTTCTGATATCTTATGCGAGTGTAGCTCAGTGGTAGAGCATCACGTTGCCAACGTGATTGTCGAGGGTTCGACTCCCTTCACTCGCTCCACTTTCCCCAAGACAGCTTACTTCACTAGAATTAAGTATAGTATATTCTAACGACTTAGTTACGAATCTTTTCTTAATGGTATAACGCATTGATTACAATGAAGATATGTTTTCTTAAATTGTACTTATTTGGGAATTGTAATAACAGCTATCCACAGCAAAGTAGTGGGCTTGTGACAAATCATTAAAATCAAAAAATAATAATTGATAAAATCAAAGAATTAAGGAGAATAGAAATGGATTACATCATCAAAACATCGATGGGAGATATCGAGATCACGCTTTTTGAAAAAGAAGCACCAATTACAGCGAAAAACTTTGCGGACTATGCTGATTCTGGTTTCTTCAACGGGACTATTTTTCACCGCGTAATCAAAAACTTCATGGTTCAGGGTGGAGGAATGGATGCATCTTTCGACGAAAAAGATGGAAATGCTCCAATCAAGAATGAAGCAGACAATGGTCTTAGCAACAAGCGTGGAACTCTTGCTATGGCTAGAACATCTGTTGTTGATAGCGCTTCGTCTCAGTTTTTCATCAACACTGTTCACAACAGTTTCCTTGACTACCAGGCTCCAACGCCATCAGGTTTTGGATACTGCGTATTTGCTGAAGTAACAAGCGGAATGGAACTTGTTGACACGATACAGGAAGTTCAGACTGGATCATACGGTAGCCACCAAGATGTTCCAACTGATACGATTACTATTAAAGAAGTTGTTAAAAAGTAATTTTCTTTTCTAGATAAGAAGAGCTGCTATCACATTGTGATGCAGCTCTTTTTTTGTCGCAAAATATTTATACTTAGAATTTATATGGAATTATTTACCGTCGAGTGGATCGCATAATTCCAGAGAGTGCTCGAGTTCCGCTTTTTCCAGGTAAACGCCATGACCATGTTGGCAGCGGTCTACCATCAGGTTGTATGGCCGTAAAAAAACAAATTCACTCATTTTTTGTTGGCATTCTGGACATTCGTATTTTGAACACCGGCTTTTGAAGAATTCCCCCCGTGTGTCGTCTTCGGGAAGTTTGGAGAGTACCATAAGTTCACCCGGGTCAAACCAGCATCCGCCACATTCAGTACAGACTTCTATTTCCGTATCATCAATCTGCAGAAACGACATTTTCTTCCGACACTCCGGACAGTCTTTGTCTGACTCTTTTAGATCCTTACCTTCAAGCTGTGAACTCAGGTCCTTTAGGATTTTTTGTGCGTACTCTGTGAACTTGATTCCATACTGGTCTCTGTCATGTTCTATATGGTTCAGCTTTCGGTGGAGACCTAGGTTATTTTTGGGATTTTGGTATTTGCGTGAGAATGCATGTGCCAGGAATTCTAAACTTGCGTTTTTACCAAACATATAGAACCTCTCGTTTATTATTTTATAAAACGTATTGAGAATGGGTAACGGAAATAAACGCCATCATTGGCTTTCACCGCTCCGACTATAGTAAAAATAAAATTTAACAGAATAAGTATTGAAGTTATAACCAACCCTAAGCCAAAAAGAAATACCAAACCACCAGAGATGAATAAATAAATACACATAGATAATTGAAAGTTTATAACTTCTTTGCCCTGGTCGTTGACTAATTCGTACTCGTCTTTCTTCAAACTCCAGAATATCAGAGGAAGAATAACGTTCATAATAGGTGCCGCGATGTTTCCGAGTGGAACTGTCAGGTAGAAAAACAGTGCGGACAAATGACAAAACATTGCCCACTTTCTTGCTTCTTTCTGCATAAATAACCTTCATTTAATAATTATAGAAATCAGGTTAACCATTACGGGATCAACTGGATGATCTTAGGGTGTAATAGTTAACCTTTATTAATTAATCAATAATTTTCTTAACGGAATCAAACACTTCCGAATTTTCTTTGATTTTCTTTTCGCTTCCTACAACGCATGTGATTGCGTTATTCATTAATACTTTAAGCATAGTTGAAAACTCCTTAATGTCCTCGGCAGAAGTGGCCAGAACTTCATGTCTTTCTTTCTTGACCTGTTCATATGATACATTAGAGATGTAATCATTTAGAGCTTGAGCCCCTTTGGCCGATGGCGTAAGAGGGTGGTCAAGATTCGCGATTGTTCCAATGATATACTTTGTCAGCTCCCTCTCGTCCAAATCAATATCTGCAAAGAATGAGTGGATCTGGTCGAAAATATCAAGGGTTTCAGTAAGGTTCGGATCTCTGTATGATACAAAGAACATGTTACCGGAGCGGGAGAAATTAGTCATGGCTCCGTAAGCACCGCCCTTGACGCGCACGTTATTCCAAAGATAGTCCAGTCTGGCAATGGTCTGCATAACTTTAAGTTTACCATTGTATTCGTAGCCTGCTTCAATGAAATCGGCTCCTTTACATACGTATTGGACCTGTCCTGGGATGTACAGCCCCTCATTTGTTCTTTCAAGCTTGAAGTCGTATTCGACATTGTCGTAACTTGTATCATCTAAACTGTCAACAAAATTGTTAATATGGTCTCTGATTAAATCGTAGTCTTTCTCGTCTGCTGTAATACTTACAATCATGTTTTCTTTTCTGAAAACCATTTTGTAAATCTTGTTCAGGTCTGAAATTATAGATTCAGCTTTGTCCTCGAAATTTTCATCCAGATCAACGATATAGTCGTAGAACGTAAGCCCGCTCATTTGTTCATTGTATGAAGCCGCTTGTGAAAGCTGGGCTATTATTCTTTTGTAGGCGATGCTATGACCAGAGTTCATAATGTTCATTTCAATTCTCGACCGCAGCTTTTGTACAATTTCCTTAAGGCGTTTTTTGCACGAAAAGTCGGAACGCTGTATAACTTCGCTACTCAGTTCCATCATTTTATCAACTTTACTTACAAGCGCTTTTGATGAAATGCAGAATTTCGGATAATAAACAGTGCTGTCGTCACTTTGAACGTAGTTCGCGTATGAGAAATTAAGACAGCCAAGGTAGGTGTTTATTTCGTTGGTCAACTCCATGTAAGTGTAGTTTTCTGTATCTACATCTCCCAGCAAAGCATCAAGCAGGGAAAGAGTGGAAAGCTGCTGCTGCGGAATGCATGTGCTGTCGAACATCGTTCTTATGTAGGCAATACCATTTGTGAACACAGGATGATGAAGAGTTGTAACACTCTCTTCCTTTTCAACAAGAGGAAGCTCTTCCGGATCTTTTTTGATATCCTTAATGTCGAGCACAGGGATTGAGTTCAGTTGCTCCTGGCTGTCCGGCGTTGACTGGAATTTGTTAAGATTAATTGTCTGATCTACTAGATTTTGAATGTCATCTTCTGATAGTGAATCCTTAAACTCTTTCAAGTTATCAGCAAGGGCTTGACTGTTTCTGTTTTCTAACCCTTTTGACGGCTCAAGTATAACAAAGGAGCTGTGAGTGTTATCAATGAAGAACTCTCTGATCAGTTCTTCAAAGAATCCTTTTGTCGATTTTTCCCTGATAGACGTTATAGGATTCTCGTATCGAAGGTGCAGTAAAGGATCCAGGTCGTAAAGCCAGGACGTCATTGACGTCAGGTTATAAGAAAGGCCTTTCGGGTATCCGTCTCCTTCTGATTCGCGCAGCGAAAACTCTTTTTTGTTTACTGATGCTTCAACAAGTTTTGGATCTATTCCATTATCTACAAGCTTCTGCAGCTCTTCAAATACTAATTTTTTGAATTCTTCTTTTTGTGAGGCGTTACCATTTTTTAGTATAATTGAGAAAACCGGCTGCATGAGATCGACTTCATAGATGCCGAAAACGTCTTTACCAAGACCGGATTCGATAAGAGCTTTTTTAAATTGAGAACCAGAACTTTCCAGAAGGAGGTCTTCCAGAATAGTCAGTCCAAGTACCGTTTCCGGGTCTTTTACCGAACCGGTAACAAAGTTCAGGGCCATGTAGGTTTTGTCGTTTTCCTCTTCATCATCCAGAATCGGATAAAAGCCTGAGGTTTCCGACATCTCTTCAAAAGAAGATTGGGTTTTGATCGTAGAATCAACCATATCATTGTCGAATGCGGACAAGTATTCTTTATCCAGAAACTCTAGTTTTTTCTCAAGATCAATATCGCCGTAAAGGAAAATATAGGAGTTTGACGGATGGTAATATTTTTTGTGGAAATTAATAAACTGTTCATATGTAAGATTTGGAATGTCATCAGGATCGCCGCCTGACTCAACGCCGTAGGTCGTGTCGGGGTATAGCGTTTTTTGAATCATTCTAAAAAGAACACTTTCCGGAGATGAGAATGCTCCCTTCATTTCATTGTAAACAACACCTTTATAAGTGATCTCATCATCTTTTGATTCAAGGTTGTAGTGCCAGCCTTCTTGAAGAAAAATCTCTTCATTCTTGTAGATGTTCGGATAGAAAACGGCATCGAGATAGACATCCATTAAATTGAAGAAGTCTTTTTCATTTTTGCTTGCGACCGGGTACATCGTTTTGTCGGGGAACGTAAAGGCATTCAGAAAGTTTTTAAGAGAGCCTTTTAGAAGTTCAACAAATGGCTCTTTAACCGGGAATTTGCGGGAACCGCACAGTACCGAATGCTCTAGAATATGTGCTACACCCGTGCTGTCTTCCGGCGGTGTTCTGAAGCTGATTGAGAATACATTGTTATCGTCATCACTCGCCAGGTTTAGTAGTTTTGCTCCGCTCTTTTCGTGAACGAAAATCTTTGCAGCTGAATTTATTTCATCGACTTCACTTTGCTCAGTAAGCTTGAACCCGTGATATGTTTTACCTATTTCCATTGAAACCTCACATTATATTTACAAATCACTGTAAACAGTGTTTTTAATTACAAACCGTGTTTGAACCGGCGATGTCCCTCGAGGAGGGCCGCCTGCTTCTGCGTAAGGCAATCAGGATTCAGTCCAAACGCCTTTTGATAGTATTCTGCACACTCTTTCGTTGAAAGCTCCGGACTGTCACCAAGTCTTTTGTAAACCTCGACCAGTTCAAGCCTTGCGCTTTCTGAAGTTTCCCGCTCGGGGGAAACAATGACTTTTTTGTACAAAGAGGCCGCTTCTGATAATTTGCCTCTGGATGTTGCTTCGCGTGCAAGGTAGATATTGTTGTCATCATTAAGGACTTTGCTGTAGCTAAAACCAAAATAAGCTCCAACGCCAATAATGACAAAAAGTACAAATGTCTTCAAAAAACCACCTACTATTTTTAAACATTTTTTT
>JAUVCU010000310.1 GCA_030590715.1 Lentisphaeria bacterium | reverse complement strand
TTACAGTGCTATTTCCTCAGGATGCCCACATGCCGCAGCTTCAGGTTGCAGAAAGTGTGAATGTTAAAAAAGTAGTTGTTAAAGTAATACCTGAACTTTTAGGACTGGACTAATACTTATGATCAATACAATCTGCAGTTTATCAAAAAAGAAATTAGCTGTTGTTGTAGTTGGATTAAGCAGTTTTTTATGTCACGGGGCGTTCACAAGCAAACAGTTTAAACAGATCGTTGCCGCCCGCAAAGTCAAAAGCGAAAAAGTTGATGGGGCAACAAGGGCGTTGATCGGAGCCTATTGTTATAAAGGAGAGTCCGGTAAAGCCCTTGATGCAGTGAAAAAAGTAACTGCAGATAAATTAAGGAAGTTTAAAATAAAGAAGTCAGGACAGGACAAACTTCTTGTCAGTCTGGAATATCTTGCGAACGCTTACCGTTTTCTGACGATGTATCAGAATTCCGGCGCTGACCTTACGGGGAAAGGCCCGTTTCTCAAATATCTCATTGGTTCACAAGATCGTATCTTAAAGCTCGGCAAAACCATAAAGTCTACAGATAATATGGAAATGTGCTTCACGCTTATGGAAGAGATCTTTGAAGCGGCAGAGCCCGAGGCCCGCGAGCAGTATTTTGATTTGATGCTTGCTTTGGCTGTCGTCTGGGATCAGCCTCGGCGTGAACTTCACGGCCAAATCGGCAATGGAAATTCTCTTCAATATAAAATTGATATAGTCAATAGATTTAATTATTATCATAAATTGTATAGTAAAAACAAGGCCAAGTTCAGATACAACTATCTGGATGTTGATGATCTTATTTTTGTGGTCGATACTCCGGTTCCTGTTCACGAACTTGAGTGGGCTCAGGAGAATGTGAAATACCCGGTTAGCCAGTGGGGAGCTACTTATCAGGATATTGAATACGACCACGATAGGTCTGATAAAGGCCAGTTTAATTGGCTTGGCAACGAGAATGGTAAATATACTCTTGATAACATAAAGACTCGTGGCGGTATTTGTGTTGATCAGGCTTACTATTCGACGATGACAGCACGCGCTTTGGGAATTCCGGCTTTGGCGTTTTCCGGGCAGGGGACCGGTGGAGGACATGCCTGGTTTTCTTTTATGAATAAGCCGGGAGGATGGAAACTTGATGTAGGGCGCTATGAAAGCCAAGGTTATACGATAGGCCGTTCTACACATCCTCAATCTAATAAAGTCTTATCTGATCATGATGTAGAATTACTGTACAACAGGTCTTTCGCTAAAGAAGACTATTCTAAAGGAGTAACCTTTTTGTCTTTGGCCAGACTTTTGAAAGATATGGGGCATGCTAAGCCTGCTTTAGCTCTTGCAAAGTATTCGTGCAGTCTCGCTCCGCTGGACCTCGAATGCTGGAACTTCTTTGATGAATGTATCAAGGCTGGAACGAATGACGAGAAACTGGCTTTTTATGAGCAGAAAATAAAGGTTTTCAGAAAGTTCCCGGATGTTGTGGCTGTAAGTGAAAAGGCAAGAGGAGCTGTACTTATTGCTATGGGAAATATGGAAGAGGCTCAAAAGAGGCTCGCAAAGGTACAACGGACTTTAGGGCGAAAAAGGAGTGACTTGGGGCGTGATATTGCTCTTTCACAGGTTGATGATTTAGTTGCGGCCGGGAAAAGCAAGGAAGCGCGTATGTATATGGAAAAGCTTATTAAATCGCAATATACGGAATATGCGAAGCTTTTGGCTTTTCTCGAGAAATATTTAAAGGTAACGAAAGAGACGGGCCAGGCTAAGGAAGCTGTCAGGTTTGTATCTCCATTTATTAAATCTATCTGCCCATCTATAACTAATAGCAGTTATAAGAGATGGGCTGTGAGGTTGATGGTTCAAGCGTATAAAAACAATGGCGACCAAAAAGGTGCGGCTAGTGTCGAAAAGAAATACGCAATGAATTAGACAAAAAAAGCTCCGGACAATTTCCGGAGCTTTTGTGTTTAAATAGCCTTTATTTTATCTTTCTGGGATTATCCGATACCCCGGAATCCTTTCCAACTCTCTTTCTTCCTTGAGCTTTCTTGCAAATTGTAGCAGTACTTTATCTCGTATGTCTGCTGCTTTCTGCATTTTGTTGACCTCTTCAAGCAGCCCTTTCTCACTGTTTTCTAGACGGGCAATGGTATTTTTCATAAAGTTATTGTCTTTATCGCGTTCAGAAAGTAGTCCGTTAAGTCTACCTTCTTTTGCTCTAAGGTCTTCGATTTTAAGCTGCTTCGATTCCTGTTTAGCTTCGAGAGCTTTTATTTGGGCGCTTAAAGAATTCTTATGGTTTCTCAATTCTTCAGTCAATTGTTCTGCCTTTTCTACATTTGCTTTTTCCATATCGGTTTTGTCTTCAGCAAACCTTGCTCGGTCCTCCAATCTTTTCTTTTCAGAAAGCATTTTTTCTATTCTTTCATTTACTTTTGCCAACTCAGCTGCGGTAAGATCGTGTTGATCTTGGTTTGTTTTAAGCTTTTCTGTTAATTCATTGTTCTGGGTAACCTGGAATTTTATCTCTTTCTGAGCATCAGTTGTTTTTTCGGTCTGATCATTTATCTGATCTGTAAGTGCTGAAATCTGTGCTTGAAGCTCTTTTGTTTGTGTCTGAAGCCCTGTATGGAGGTTCTCTGTGTTTTTTACCTTGTTCTCCATGTCAGCCATTTGTTGCTTGTTTGAACGCAACTCATCTTCAAACTTTCTTTTTTCGGACGTAAGAAGAACTACAGCATCTGATAACTCTTTTTTCTCTGCGAGGATGACAGAACTTATCTGCTGTGTTTTATTTAATTTTGATTTTACTTCTGCAGCAGCTTTTTCACTTTGTTTAGTTTCAGCTTGTAGCTTATTAAATTTTTTAGTTAATTCATTCAGATCATTTTCTTTATTTTTAAGAGCAAGTTCCGCCTTTGATATTGAAGAGTTCATTTCGGACAGGAGCTTTTTGCGTGCTTCCTGCTCAGATTTTATTGATGTCTGAACTTGAGCAAGAGAAACTTTTATTCTTGCTTTTTCTTGTTGTGCTTCTGCAATTTCTCTTTTGAGCTTTGTTATCAAAGCTT
>JAUVCU010000020.1 GCA_030590715.1 Lentisphaeria bacterium | reverse complement strand
ATAGCGGTGCAAACCATCAGAATAAGCGTGAAGACTTTCTTGCACATATGCTGTTCCGGCAAATGATCCCTTGCCAAGCGGCAATGATGATTCGACGAAAATGTTATGAATCTGGATGCAGATACCCGACAGATGTTGAGGCTGGAGAGGATTATGGATTATGGATTATGGATTATGGATTATGGATTTACTATATCACTTGCCACTAAATTCAAATTTGAATTTCTTGCGGAACCGATTTACGTCTACCGGAGACATGACACTAACAGCAGTAATGCTCATGACAAAGTACTACTTTCTAATCAACAGACACTGCGCCGTTTCGGCATGAAGTTCATCCGCAATGCAGTGATGGCAAGTTCGGGTACTGAAGAAGAAAAAGCTTTACTGTTGGCGAAGATAATGCTCAGACTAGACGAGTATAAAAAGAGCCTAGAAATTCTTCAATCATGTAAATATCCAACTAATGACGACCAGCTCAATTTCTACACTGCTACCTGCCATTATCTACTATTAACTCGGCTTGATATTAGATTGAGTTATTTCTAATATGCGATATGTTACTAGAAAAAGGATATAGCATGTCAAAAAGCACACCACGTGGCGATAAGAAAACTCAAGAGTATAAGAGAATCCAAGCAACAAAAGCAGTAGTTGAGCAAAAGAAAAAGGTGATTGATGTTGCCGAAACGTTCGGAGTTGCAGTCAATACTCTTTACAGGTGGGTGAAGATGCATAAAGACTCCGGTATGTCGTCTCTAAAGAACAATGAGCGTGGACGACCTAAAGGAAACGGACGCAGTTTATCAGATGAGCAATGCCTGCTTATTCGAAACACGATCAAAGATAAGCGTCCTGATCAACTCAAGATGGCATTTATTCTCTGGACTAGAAAAGCTGTTAAGGAACTGATCCAAGATCAATTTGATATCATAGTTCCTATAAGAACCGTAGGCAGCTACCTTAAACGGTGGGGCTTTACTCCTCAGAAACCTATTAAGAAGTCTTATGAGCAGCAACCTCAAAAAGTTAAAGAGTGGCTTGATACTAAATATCCAAAGATAAAGAAGGCTGCACTTAAAGATAATGGAGAAATTCACTGGGGTGATGAAACTGGATGTACGACCGATATCTCACACAGTCGAGGCTTTGCTCCAAAAGGTGAAACTCCGATCTTGATGCATACGACAAAAAAGAAGCTCAAAGTGAATATGATTTCAAGTATATCAAATCAAGGTAAGCTCTTTTTTGATATACATGAAGGGAAAATTAATACTGATGAATTTATACAGTTTATAGAAAGATTAATACGCTGCACAGATAAAAAAATATATTTCATCGTCGACAACTTAGCGCAACACCACTCAAAAGCAGTCAAGAAGTGGGGTGAACTGAATAAAGAGTCTATTGAAATATTCTACCTGCCATCATACTCTCCTGAGCTGAATCCGGATGAATATCTTAACTGCGACCTAAAGAGAAGTTTGAATAGTAAGAGAATGCCTCGAAATGTTGAACAGCTAAAAGATAATACTGAAAGTCACATGGAGCTATTAGCCAAAAAACCTGAGAAAATTAAGTCGTTCTTTAGACATAAAAAGGTTTTATATGCCTGTTAGACTCAATCTAATATGTGGCCTGATTAATAGATTAACTTACAGCTAAAGGCAACCGGATAAATATCCTTTAAGCAAAACTCAAGTTTATATGAGAATATTTACTCACATTTTGGATTTCATTTTGAGCTTAACTCAGCTCAAAATATGAAATTATATCTCCGAAGGAGATTTTTACCGTAGCTCAGGGCAACGCCCTGACTTACAACATTTACAAATAATGAATCCTAAAGTGATTCCTCAAAAACTCGACCTTAATTTACACCAGCGTATCTTATTTAATCAATTGAGTTGAGGAACTCCTGCAGAGTTCTAACTTTACCAACACACCTAAACCCGGGCGATGCCCGGGTCTACGTTCAACATCCGCTACGCGGAAAACTTTGTTAGTAGCACAACAAATGAAATCCAAAATGTGAGTATTTACTTCAGGCAGAACGACCTGTTCTAGTCACGCTCTCCAGTCTTGGCTTTATTTCTCAACTCACAAAAAAAACGTATGTAAGCACTCGGTCATTTATCCTCTTTTTTGCAGGTAAGCTCCTCCTCCATCTTGCAAAGGACTGATATTCATTTTATAAATCACTGCGCAATAAAGGAAACGTTATATTAGTTTTTCGATTTCTTAGTTCAGACACAGCTTGTTGATACTTTTTTACCTTAGAGTCGTGCGTGCCATGTAGCTATAACTGCCCAAAAAAGATCGATTTTGATTTGCCAATTGAGCTCTCAACAGTAACATAATAAACGCGGGATATTTTATGTGATAAGAATCACATGTTATACAACAACATACATAAAAACACACCGCAGGTATCATTTAGCTTCACTATTCTTAGAAATTTAATATAAATTTGGGAGGAAGTTTTATGTCAGACACAGCAATAGATCAAGAAGACCTGATCGAGAAGTACCCGGATAAGGTCAAAAAGATTGACGCCTTTATCGGGGAACTACCATTAGGAAAAGACAGAGATGCCAATAGAGGCTTTCTGATCGAATCGCTCCATCATGCTCAAGAAGTATTCGGATACCTTCCTGTATGCGTCCAGCGCTACATAGGTAACAAACTTGGGCTCCACTTATCAGAAGTCTACGGCGTCGTCAGTTTTTACTCTTATTTCACCGATACGCCACTGGGGAAGTACAAAATCAATATCTGCACGGGAACGGCCTGCTTCGTAAAAGGTGCGGGAAAACTTGTTGAAGACTTCAGCAGAATGCTCGGCATCGAAGAAGGCGAAACGACCGACGACCTCAAATTTTCTTTAAGCGGACTGCGCTGCGTTGGTGCGTGTAGTTTTGCGCCGGTGGTTCTTGTAAATGACAAAGTATACGGGAATGTCACGACAAAAATGATTTCCGAAATTGTAGCAGAATGTGTATAAGGGGCTAAGCAATGATTAAGACATATACAGACTTAACAAAGCTTAAGTCAACTCTAAATCAGAAACAAACAGATGAAGTAAAATCCAAGATTTACGTATCTCTCGGAACATGCGGACGAGTTGCGGGCGGAACTGATGTTTACAATGCAATAAAAGACGTTCTTGACGAAACAAATCAGACTTCGGTACAACTTGTCGAAACAGGCTGTATGGGGTTGTGCCACAGTGAACCTTCAGTTGAAGTAGTAGATGTTGCAACTGGTGCGAGTACAATTTACGGGAATGTTAAACCGGAACAGGCCGAAGGATTGGTTAGACATCAGCTGACAGCGGCCGGCGTTGAAACGATTGATCGGAACTGGTATTATCCTGAGTATGAAGAAAATACCAATAATGCTCCGGGTGCCCGAATCGTTCTAAAAAACTGCGGACGCATCAATCCGGAAAACATTAATGACTACATAATGAGCGACGGGTATGTAGCACTTGGAAAAGCACTAACAGAAATGACTTCACAGGAAGTAATTGATGTAATCAAAGAATCCGGGCTTCGCGGGCGCGGAGGAGGAGGATTCCCAACCGGAGTTAAATGGTCTTTTGCTGCGGCTCAGGATAAAGCAGAAAAATTTGTGATCTGTAATGCAGATGAAGGTGATCCGGGAGCATTTATGGACCGTGCCGTTCTCGAAGGAGATCCGCATGCCGTTCTCGAATCAATGGCTATTGCCGGATATGCCATCGGCGCGCAAAAAGGTGTGATCTATATTCGTGCCGAGTATCCTCTTGCAATCAAAAGACTCAAAATAGCAATGGATCAGGCGCGTGAGAATGGTCTTCTCGGCAAAAACATTTTGGGCTCTGGTTTCGATTTTGATCTTGAACTGAAATACGGTGCGGGAGCATTTGTATGCGGGGAAGAAACGGCACTGATCCATTCTATCGAAGGGAAACGCGGAGAGCCGACTTATAAGCCTCCATTTCCGGCTGTAGAAGGACTTTGGAAAAAACCTACAATTGTAAACAATGTTGAGACTTACGCAAACGTTGCTGCAATTATCCGAAAAGGAGCTCAGTGGTTCAAAAGCATCGGTACGGAAGGTTCTCCGGGAACAAAAGTATTCGCTCTTGCAGGTAAAATCAACAAAGTAGGACTTACCGAAGTTCCAATGGGATCGACACTGCGCGATATTATTTTCGGAATCGGTGAAGGTATTATCGGCGGTAAAGAATTCAAAGCTGTTCAGACAGGAGGTCCTTCCGGAGGAGCTCTTACTGCGGACAAAATTGATACTCAAATCGATTACGAAAGTCTGAAAGCGCTTGGTTCTATGATGGGATCCGGCGGAATGATTGTTATGGACGAAGACGACTGTATGGTCGACATTGCCAAATTCTTTCTGGACTTCACGCTTGATGAATCGTGCGGAAAATGCACGCCATGCCGCATAGGAAATAAACGTCTTCACGAACTTCTGTCAAAAATCACTAATGGTGAGGGAACAAGACAGACTATTCAGGACCTCAAAGACTTATCTTATGTAATAAAAGACACGGCGCTTTGCGGACTTGGTCAAACGTCTCCGAACCCGGTCCTTTCAACTCTAGCGACCTTTGAAGACGAGTATCTGGCGCATATTATAGATCAAAAATGCCCTGCGGGAGTCTGTTCTAATCTGCTGAGTTTCCAAATCAACGACAAATGTATCGGCTGTACGCTATGTGCGCGAAACTGTCCGGTTCACTGTATTGACGGAAAAAGAAAAGAGCTTCACACAATTAATCAAAGCGAATGTATTAAGTGCGGGGTCTGTTATGATGCTTGTAACTTCCACGCGATTGACAAGGTATAGGGGAACTTATTAATGATTAATCTTACTATCAACGGACAAGAAACTTCTGTCAATGAAGGAACAACGATTCTTGCAGCTGCAAGCCGGTTGGGAATCAACATCCCTACACTTTGCCACATGAAGCTGGACTGTTTCGATTTTGAAAATAAAACGGCATCGTGCCGTATCTGTGTAGTTGAAGTTGAAGGCAGAGCGAACATGGCACCTTCGTGTTCTACAATGTGCACAGAAGGGATGGTTGTTAAAACGAATACTATTCGAGCAATCAAAAACAGACGTACCATTCTGGACTTGTTACTTTCCGACCATCCGAAAGACTGTCTGACGTGTGCTAAAAATGACAACTGTCAGTTGTTGAAACTGGCCCAGGAAATGGGACTTCATAAAATTCGCTACGAGGGGGAGATTTCTACTGCTGCACTGGATATAGCCAATGAATCGATTGCCCGTGACATGAGCAAATGCATCATGTGCCGCCGTTGCGAATTTGCCTGCAACGACATTCAGACGGTTGGAATCCTTTCCGCTGTCGGACGAGGCTTCACTGCAAATATGGCTGCGGGTGCAGATACTGAGCTTACTGCAACAAAATGTACTTTCTGCGGCCAATGTGTTTCAGCATGTCCTGTCGGAGCTCTTACTGAGATAAGCCACAAATACAAAGTATGGGAAGCATTGAACGACGAATCAAAAACCGTTATCGTACAGACTGCTCCTGCAGTTCGTGTGGCAATCGGTGAAGAATTCGGCATGGAACCGGGATCTATCGCTACAGGAAAAATGGTAGCAGCTCTCCGAAAAATGGGATTCAACAAAGTATTTGACACGAACTTCTCTGCAGACCTGACAATCTGGGAAGAAACAACAGAGCTGATCGCTCGAGTTACAAAAGGTGAAAACCTTCCGATTCTGACATCGTGTTGTCCGGGCTGGGTTAATTTCCTGGAATACCAATATCCGGAACTCTGCCACGTCCCTTCAACATGTAAGTCTCCACAGCAGATGTTTGGAGCCATAGCAAAAACATATTACGCGGATAAAGTTGGAGTAAAACCGGAAGACCTTATAGTAGTCTCAGTAATGCCTTGTCTGGCTAAGAAATACGAAGCTTCCCGTGAGGAATTCTCCCGTGACGGAGTGCGCGATGTAGATGTGGTTATTTCTACACGAGAACTGAGTGAAATGATCCAGGAAGCCGGAATAGTATTCGACATTCTTGAGGATGAGAAATATGACAATCCTCTGGGGGAGTCAACCGGTGCGGCTGTTATCTTCGGAGCGACCGGTGGAGTTCTTGAAGCTGCACTTAGAACAGCTGCTGACTGGATCACTGGTGAGGATCTTGATAGTATTGACTTCACTGCGGTTCGCGGGCTTAAGGGAGTGAGAGAAGCAACGGTGCAGGTGGCAGGCATGGATATTCGAGTCGCGGTCTCTTCCGGACTTGGGAATGCACGCAAAATTCTAGACAAAATCCAGAGCGGAGAGGAACAGTTCCACGCTATTGAAATAATGGCTTGCCCTGGTGGTTGTATCAATGGTGGAGGTCAGCCTTATATCCACGATCAAACAGAAATCATCCAGAAAAGAATGGATGCTATCTATGAAGATGATAAAAATCAAGGAGCGCGTAAGTCACATCACAACCATGATGTCAAAAAACTATACGATGAATTCCTTGGCGAACCTGGTGGCCATAAGGCGCACGAATTACTTCATACCAAGTATGAACCAAAATTTGATGACGACTAGGTCTAAGGTATAAAAAGCAGAAATATAAAGCTCCGGTTTGTTTCAAACCGGGGCTTTTTTCGACATAAAAAAGGGCTGTATGAAATTATCATCCTCTTACAACCCTTCTCGGGTTAACATCACTATTCATATATTACTTTTACCTTCTCTACTCAAAATCAAAGTCTATAAGCAGACCATTCAGTTTTTTCTCCATCCTCTTATCTTTCTGCAGTTTTAAAAGCCTGTTTAGTTTCTTTACCTTTTTCTTCAATAAAAAATCAAATTTAACGCCTTTCATTTTAAACCTCCATAAATATTATTATTTTAAATTTGGTTACACTTTTATTTTCCCATAAGCGTTTTATTCACTCCTTTATTATTTTCCTTTTGGATCTGAACTTTCGACGATATGCTTCATCATATTTCCAAAAGCATCAGGCGTGCCAACGGCGCACAACAAAGCATCAACCTGTTGGAACTCTGGAACTTCCAGATAACACAGCGTCTACTTCACAAAACACTAACAGTACATATTTGTACCTAAGACTAAGAATAATCAGGAATTTCGAACGATTATGTACCTAAAAATCAGGATAAAGAAATCGTTATAAATCTTTTATTTAAAGAGAAAGCAGGCTAATTATTTTGCAGATGATTAATTTAAAGGAAACAACATGGTAGAGAAAGCGATTCAGGAAACAGAGTCAGGTGTTTCAGTAACATGCTGGGTCCAACCGAGAGCCTCGAAAAATAAGGTTGTAGGATTGCACGGAGACGCAGTAAAAATCGCCATAACAGCACCGCCGGTAGACGGGAAAGCAAATGCCGCAATAGTTAAGTTTATGAGTAAACTTCTCGGAGTGGGTAAATCCAGTATCGAAATTGCTTCCGGCCAAAATGGACGAAATAAAATAATCAAAATAACAGGAGTCTCCTTAACTGAATTTAAACAAAAGTCCGGACTGTAATTCTTAATTGCAGTCAACTACTTCATTCCGGTATTTACACTTCTCTATCCAAATACCATCCTTGCTGAAACAGGCATTCATAAATAACAAAAGAGTAACATTTAAGGTAAAGATTGATAAATCATAATAGGCCCCTTTATTATGGAAATATAGAAGCTATATTTGTGAGGATTATCAAAAAAAATTAAACTCGATTTATTGAATTAGAGTAAGTCAAAAAATCATAAGGACGTGTATTTACGATGAAAATCACAGTATCTCGCGAAAGTTTTCTAAAGGCCCTGCAGAAAGTAACAAACATTATCGGATCCCGCTCAACTCTTCCAATCCTGGCAAACATACTATTGGAAGCTGAAGGAAATGAGCTTACTCTTACGACCACGGATCTTGAAGTTCGTGTAACAACTAAAATCGAAGTGATGATAGAGACTGAAGGAAAAACGACTATTCCTGCAAAAAAGCTGCTTGCACTTGTCAGCAAACTTCGCGACGATAATGTTATTCTTGACTGTAATGAAAAGCACCACACAAAGATCGACTGTGGTACTGCATCATTCATGCTTCTTGGCCTTGCTGCTGATGACTTCCCGCTTCCGATCGAATTTACACCGATCAGAACTCTTACTTTTGAAGCTTCTGACCTTGCACGTATCTTCGACCAGATCTCTTATGCGGTAAGTCTTGATGATTCAAGAAAGGTTCTTCACGGTATTCTTTGTACGGTTAAAGAAAATACATTCACAGCTGTAGCTACAGATGGTAAACGCCTTGCGCTTGTTGAGAAAATCCTTGAAGGATATACTGGTTCTGAAGGAGACTGCATCATTCCACTTAAAAGTGCGACAGAACTTAAGCGCCTGATCGTAGGAGAAAAAGAGGTATCTGTTAATATCGGCGAAAAACAGATCTCTTTCGAAACAACAAAAGCTCAGCTTTCAAGCAAACTCATCGAAGGTAACTACCCGAACTACCGTCAGGTTATCCCACCTTCATTCAGCCGCTCTATTAACATCGACAGTGCTCAATTCCAGACAAAGCTTGAGCTTGTATCACTTGCCCTTGCTGACTCGAGCGCATTTGTAAAACTGTCGTTTGACAAAAACCAACTGACATTTGATGCTTCGAGTACGAATATTGGTGAAGGAACAGATGTTCTTCCAATCGAATACGATGACGGAGAACTTAACATTTCATTCAACCCGGCATTCCTTTCTGCGCCATTCAGACACTCTGGCGCAGATTCGGTTGTGATGAAAATGAATGACGGATTCAGCCCTGTTGCTGTTGAAGGCGGTGACGGTTTCCTTTACGTCATCATGCCTATGCGTAATAAATAACGCATAATAAAGTGATTCCCAAACCTGCACGCTTTATTTAAGCATGCAGGTTTTTTTGTATATTTAACCCCACAAAACCAGAACGACAATGCTGTCCCATATAGTTTTAAAAGACTTCAGAAATTACGTCGACCTTGACATAAAGCTCGACAACAAGGTAAATCTTTTCATTGGCCCGAATGGACAGGGAAAAACAAACCTTCTTGAATCTATCTTTTTTCTTAGCATGCTAAGATCCTTCCGCACATCTCAAATTCGGGATATCAGAAGAATCGGTGGAAATGGCTTCTACATCGGAGCTCAAGTAAAAACTGAAGCAGGCTGGTCTAAATCACTGGAAGTTGAATACACAAGTATCAGAAAACTAAGAATAGATGGATCCGGAATTTCTCTGGCCAGCGAGTTTATCCGCCAGATCCACGCAGTGGCTTTTTCTCCGGAAGACATCACAATAGTAACCGGTAATTCCGGACTGCGAAGACGGTTTATTGATATGCTCATCGCCTCACTTACTCCTCGATACTTAACAGCTCTACAGAATTACTCAATTGCACTTAAATCGAGAAATAGCGTCCTGCGATCACAAAAAAAAGATGTAGACACACTCAAAGCCTATGAGCAGATCCTCGCACAAAATGGAGTTGAGATAGTAAAGTACAGGCAGGATTTCCTTAAAATGCTCGAACAGGAAATAAAAGAACTTCTAAAAGGATTCAACAAAGGAAACGTCGATTTCTCCATAAGATACAAGATACAAAATGGCGTTACAAATCAAGAATCTTATTTAGCCCGTTTCGAAACGGAAAGAAAAAAGGAGATGTTCCGCGGGCAAACTGCATTCGGCCCGCAGATAGATGACTTTGAAATTTTGTATAACAAAAAACCGTTGCGAAACTACGGCTCTACAGGACAATGCAGGCTTATTTCACTTTGTATGAAAATGGCGAAGGTAAATATTTTTGCGTCGAGAGAAAATGACAACAAACCGCTTATAGTCCTGGTGGATGATGTTACCGGAGAACTAGACCAGATGACAAAATCGTATTTCTATCAAGTTATTAATAAAGCAGAACAAGCTTTCTTTACCTTTACCGACCTGCCATCCGACAAGTACTTCGACGAAGCCAAAGTCTATAAAATAGAAAACGGCATAGTCATCAGCTAAAGGCTAAAAGCAACCTTTAGCTGAAAAAGACCTAGTACCCTGGAGAAGTAAGAACTTCCTGAAGTTTAACCTGGAAATCCTCAATATCACTTGAAGTTGGCTCCCCTACACTATTTTCCAGAGAGATCTGACCCTGTTGAGTCAACAGCCAGTCGGCACTTGCTCCGGAAGCAAACTTAACCGAACCATTTGCCACAGAACCAGGTCGTACGAGTTTACTGACTTCAACTGTCGTTACACCATCACCAACAGGAACCTCAACAGGAACCTCATCTTCAGGATCAGGCTGTTTCGGATCGTGTTTTCCCCAATCGACATTTTCAAGCTCTGCAGCCATTAGCCTTAGATCAAGAAAAGTCATATTGATAGAATGTTCTTCTTTAAGGATATCCTGAATATCAGTCAGCTTAACGCCATTATTCAAAAGACTTCCGACTATCTGAAGTGTCGTAGAATCGCTCATATATAACTCCTTTGTTTTAACCTTTTTATTTAATCCACGGTCATAATAATGGAGCCTCTATTGCATTGCAAGCGGGATTTATTGTATAATTCATCAACCTTAAGACTTATAAATGAAAAGTGATTTTAATATGTCAGAAGAGACTATATTTGAGGTTCTTAAAGAACTTCCACAAGCACTTGTTTTTGCAGAAATAGACGACATCCAATCCCTTGCCTCAATTCATGATCTACTGCAGAAACTGACGACCGAACTCAAAAACGAGAAAAATGACTATCTCTATGAAGTTTCCAAAGCATCTGAAGAGATGATAGAGAGCCTTGTTATGGGTGAGGCGAAAAATCCAGAGACTGTCCTGGAAGTAATTGGAAAGGTAATATCCAACTTCCAGTTGCTGTTCAACGAAAACTATTCACAATCGGAAATCGCCTTTCCTAAAGAGCTAAACATAAAAACTCATCCTACGAAAAAAGAAGACAAGCCAGAACTTGCAGAACCGGTCAAAACAGAAACTGAAAAAGACGTCAATGAGGCGCCAGCACCAGCAGCAAAAGAAGACCCACCCGAAATCAAACAAAACATCATCAATGATATAATAAGTGCAATCAATATGGATCCCGCTTTAGTCGTAGATTTTGTTGCCGAGGTGTCAGAACACCTTGAGGCATGCGACAATCACTTGCTATCACTTGAGTCCGATCCAAAAAACACTGAGATACTTAATGCCGTCTTCAGAGCCTTCCACACAATAAAAGGCGTTGCCAGTTTCCTTAACTTATCTGCAATCAGACAATTTTCTCACTCTGCAGAAGAGGTACTAGACAAGGCAAGGTCTGAAGAGCTCTCGCTGGAAGGTGATGCTATAGATGCTATTTTCGAATCAGTTGACTGCCTGAAAACGATGATAGATGACTTATCAAATTCAGCTAGTTCGGGTGAGCCAAAATCAACAATTGAAGGCTTTACTGCTCTGATCCAGCGGCTGAACGGAATAATAGGCGGAGAACACCTACAAAGTGATGATTCTCCGATTTCTGTTGATGAAGAAACGCAAACACAGCTAGATGAACCGGAAGAAAGAGAAATTGTTGAGTTCGATTCAGGACTTCCAATTGAAATAATTATTTCTGAAATACCAAGATTTCTGGAAGAAGTTGAAAGCCACTTGGAAAACCTTAACGTCAACCTTCTTGAAATAGAAAAATATCCGGAAAACAAGGAGATTATCAATGCCGTTTTCAGATCCTTCCATACGATTAAAGGAAGTTCAAGTTTTCTCGGACTGATAGGTTTTGAGTCCCTTTCTCACAGTTCCGAATCGATTTTAGATAAAATCCGTAGAGGAGA
>JAUVCU010000297.1 GCA_030590715.1 Lentisphaeria bacterium | reverse complement strand
AACCTTGGGACAATCACAAAAAGGGTATTGTCAGGAGAAGAAGTGCCGGCGTTTGCGCTGCAGTACAAGACTGAAATTGAATCAGGATGTTATGATATAGATCCGGAAATAAAAGATCTGAAAGTGGTGTATGCTCCTGATAAACTTTCGTTGGAAGCTAATGCTCTCGATCGCGACTGGTGTTACCTGTCGTTCCATTATCAGGCTGGCGAAACAGATATTCCGTTGGCAGACCTTATAAAAGAGAGGTCTGCAAGATTTGTTAAGAGCAATGGAGTATGGGTTGATACAAAAGATGAACGTATAGAGTCTTTGCTTAACACTTATGAGGATTTATATAATAGCTGTAATACCGATGAGGGGTTAAAGCTGTCGAGAATGGCGCTGTTGAAGTTTGCCGCGATATCGTCGGTGGAGTTGAGAGCTGAGAACGGTGAGTTTGCTGATGATATTAATGCTCTGCTTGAGATGCGTCCTCCTCGTTTGCCTGAACTTAAAGCAATGAATTGTTCGCTTCGCCATTATCAGGAAACAGGACTCGGCTGGCTTTATTTTCTTACCGTTAATAAGCTGGGCGGATTGCTGTGTGATGATATGGGGTTGGGAAAGACTCATCAGACTATGGCGTTGATGACTGCGTTGATTGAAGAGGAAAACGAAGAACGTCCGTTTCTGGTAGTGTGTCCGACTACTGTTTTGAGTCATTGGGAAAATAAGATTAAAGCGTTTGCTCCGGCATTGAATCCTATTGTCTATCATGGAACGGAGAGGGAATTGGAAGATCATCATGGTAAAGGGGATGTGATTCTGACATCGTACGGGATTCTGCGTCGTGATACAGAGAAACTGAAAGAGTATGAGTTTGCTGTTGTTGCCTATGATGAGATTCAGTATTTGAAAAACAATAAAACGAAGTCGTACCGAGCGGCGCGTTCATTGAACGTTGGAGTTTCTATTGGCTTGACTGGAACTCCAATAGAAAATTCTCTTGTTGAACTCAAATCGTTATTTGATCTGGTCTTGCCTGGTTACCTTGGGCGTGATGCTGAGTTTAAAAGGGAATACCTGAAGCCTATTGAAGAATTTGGCGATAAACGAAGAAGAGCATTACTGCATCGTATTATTGAGCCATTTACTTTAAGACGCTTGAAAGATGCTGTGCTGGATGAGCTTCCGCCTAAGATAGAAGATATACGAATGTGCAAGTTGAGTAAAGAACAGGCTGCTCTGTATAAAAAATCTATTGCTTCACAGGCTCAGTCGTTAAAAGAAACGTTGCAGAATAGTGATGAAAAGATTCCGTATATGCACATTTTCGCTTTATTGGATATGCTTAAACAGGTTTGTAATCATCCGGCGCTGGTTGAGAAGAAGCCCGAGAATTATGACAAACGTGAATCAGGCAAGTGGGAGTTGTTTAAAGAGATTATGCATGAGGCGCTCGACAGTGGTCATAAGGTTGTGGTGTTCTCGCAGTATCTGGGGATGATTGACATGATGAAGCGCTATCTGGCTCGTGAAGGCGTGGAGTGTGTGTCGTTGACCGGATCTACAACCAATCGTGGTGAGGTGATTCGTCGTTTTAACGAGGATGAGGATTGTCGCGTATTTATCGGGAGTCTTAAGGCTAGTGGGACGGGGATTGATCTGGTATCTGCATCAATTGTTATTCATTACGACCGATGGTGGAATGCCGCGAAGGAAGATCAGGCTACGGATCGCGTGCATCGTATTGGACAGACGCGGGGAGTGCAGGTATTCAAGTTTGTGACCGAGGGTACTCTGGAAGAGAAAATTTCTGCGATCATTGACCGTAAGCGCAAGCTGATGAATGATATTGTTCAGGAGGATTCCGGGGATTCACTGAAGAGCTTTGATAGAAATGAATTGCTGGAATTATTGAGAGATTTGTGATTTGTGTGTCGCATTTCTTACGGAGGTAAAAAAGCCCATGACATATAAATGTTATGGGCTTTGTACTATTCCTTTTAAAAGAACTATTCGTCGCCGAGGAATTTCTCCTGAGAAATGTAGTTTCTGATATAGTCAGAAATAGCATCTTTAAGTGACATAATAGGCTGGTCGTAACCGATAGAGTGCAACTTGCCCATTTCAGCTTTTGTGTAGTACTGGTAACGGTCACGTAGGTGTTCCGGCATTTCAACGTATTCAATATTCGTTGGTTGGTCCATTGCCGCGAAACAAGCTTCAACAAGCTCAACCCACGTTTCAGCTTTTCCACTTCCAACATTGTACAGTCCGCCCTCAACCGTGAAGTTGAACATAAGATACAGAACCATATCAACGGCATCTTTTACGTAGATGAAGTCGCGCATTTGCTCTCCATTTTTGTATTCCGGCTTGTACGATTTGAAAAGCTTAACGCATCCTGTATCTCTGATCTGCTCATAGGCACGGCAAACCATGCTGCGCATTCCGCCTTTGTGGAGTTCGTTTGGTCCGTAAACGTTGGTGAATTTGATTCCGATGATCTGATCAAGAAGACCGTTGCGTTTTGCCCACTGATCAAACATGTGTTTCGAGTATCCGTACATGTTCATCGGACGTAGTTTATCAAGCTCTTCTTCGTTATCATCATATCCAAGCTCACCGTCGCCATATGTCGCGGCACTTGAAGCGTAGATGAATTTGATGTCGTTTTCTGTTGCAAAAAGAGCAAGTTCTTTTGTATATTCAAAGTTGTTGTGAATCAGGTAGGTTGCGTCGCGTTCTGTTGTCGCAGAACAAGCACCCATGTGAATAATACCGTCAAGGTTTTCAGCAAAACCATCATCGTAGATTACGTCGAGCAGGTCGTCGCGTTCCATATAGTCGGTGTATTTCAATCCGCGAAGGTTTTTCCATTTTTCAGATTCAGCGAGGTGGTCTACAATAATAATATCTTCAATTCCGCGCTGGTTAAGTCCCCAAACAATAGAGCTACCAATTAATCCTGCTCCGCCTGTTACAATATACATAGTTGTACACCTTTTTCTTTTAGTTAAGTTTTTTGTAAACCTATCGTAATATCTACCAAAATCAAACCTGTATGGCATTCGTTTTATGTTGTATAGGTTTTAAGGTTATGATGTTTCTCTTTGGAAATAAAAAAAAGGTGACTCGGAAATTTCCGGTCACCTTTAAGTCTTAAATCAGAAAGCTTATCTTCTATTCACCGTTCTACCGAAAACGTTACCGCCGAAAGGCTC
>JAUVCU010000112.1 GCA_030590715.1 Lentisphaeria bacterium | reverse complement strand
TGTGGATCCAGTCAAGTGCCGTTTTCATTTCCGGATACATGCTCAAATCATTCTCGCTGATATGATCCGGTCCAAGCTCGTTGATAAAGTGGGTGAACTTGGCGAAATCTGTTCCAAGTGTTTGAACTCCTATTTCTTCCGTTAATGGGATAAAAGAATTCAGTTTTACGTTCATATAGAACGGGATGCAGGCTCTGGCCATTTCGTTAAGGGCATTTTCCCAGCCGCCGGCACTACTTGCCACAACTCCTATGGAATGTAGAGCCGCCATGTTTTCATAGACTGTATCCAGTGAGCCGAGAGTAAACCGTTCTCCCAGATGGAAGTATGGAAGTCCCAGGCTTTCGGCAAACTTTATCGTCTCACGAAAGTATTGCTTGTCATCCGTGTCCGGATGGGTAACAACAAATACAACATCCCGGTTATATTTCTTACCGTATTGCTGAGCCACGATCATAGACTCTTTCAGGCATTTTCTATACACCGGCCTTACTGGAGATATGAAAAATGTGGTGTTTTTGTCAACAAATCTATTTATGTACTTATATCCATTTTTCGAGCTTTGAAGACAGCAGTCACATATAAATTGAAGGAAAATTCTTTTTGGGTATTTAAAATACACCGGTTCTTTGGATGGGAAATCGAGAAAGTCGGGAATCTCGAATACATGTTCTTTATCAATATTATATTTATTTATGAAATTTTCACGTTGTGTTGGGTTCAAAACAATATGATACAGGTTCGGATAATCGTACGGACCACCTGAATACTCTTCTACAGCTTTATTAGAAGATATAACCGGCAATACATGTTCTTTAATTCGTTCAATTTTTTCAGGCCTTTCCGCATCAGGATCGGCAGAATGGCTTAGAAATGCCCTATTCGGGTATTTCTCCATAAGCTCTTTTATCGCGACTGCAGCTGCCGGATGAGCATGACGTAATGAAATGAGGTTGTATATCATTACCGGCGTATTATTAGGCGTACTCTTTAATATCGTATCCAGTTTCTTTTTGATCTTCTCTTTGTGAACCTCGAAGATCTCATGCCACTTCTCTTCCGATATTACATCTATTCCTTCTTTTTCATCACCGCTTTCAAATTGATTGGCGAAGAGAAGTTGAGAGTCTTTGTGATAAAAATCTAAACGTGAAATAACAGTCTGCTTGTGGCCTATCGGATTTTCCGTGGCAAATTTGGTCTCGCAGCGGCCGGTCATCACATGAACGCCAACATCAAGTCTGTTCAGCAGATGCCTGTATTCACGGGCTTGCAAAGCGACTCCGTCAAGACCACCATTTCTCATGATTATTACAGGATAGGTTAAAAATAGATCTTTGTGTTGCTCCGTTAGCATACTTCACCTCTCAATCTTAGCATCAGCTTTATGTGTCTAAATAATTCTGGGGTTACAACCTTTCTAAATGATACATAATAAAAAATGAAAGGTAAAGCTGCTATTTGAAAAAGGGGGCGTCAAATACGTTAGTTTTTTAAAAAACAAAACTGTGAGTGTAAACAAAAAAGCAATTCTTATCAATTAATAAGAATTGCTTTGAATCAGTGATTACTAAAAATTACTTGAACATATTTCTGTCTATATCAAGGAATGTTTTGGTGTAGTTTTGAATCGATGGAGCTGCTTTGTTCGGATCTGCTTCAAGTGTTTTTCCCTGGGTTTCACACCTTGTATACTGATACACTGCTTTACCGATAGTTATTTTGTCTCCATGCTCTAGTGATGCTGTACTGATAACTGGAGTTTCGTTGACGTATGAGCAGTTTGTGCTGTTCAGGTCTTCCAGATGGGCATCTCCGGATTCTTCTATAATTATTTTGCAGTGCGTTCTGGACGTACTGGTGTCATTATGACAGATATCGCTTTTCGTACTGCGTCCAACTGTATATTCTCCAACATTCAGAATATACTCTTTGCCGCTGTTTTTACCGTTTAAACAAACTAATTTAGGCATTCTATCCCCACCATCCATTAAATTAATTTTATATCCAAATAGTTTCTTATAAGTATAAGAACACTAGCATATTATACCATAAATATACTCTCAATTTGCCGAAGTTAAGCTCTTTATTGTTAATTACTAATCATAATTAAATGTTTTGTTCAAAAATTAAGGCAGCCCCCGGTTTATGCAGGTGATTCCCCTCTATTGAAAACTTCAGTCTGCTTCGACCTGTAAAAAAAACAAGGTTCTATTTCTATCTAAATGATAAAGATTCTGAATATTTAAAGAAATTTATCAACATTGGCTTTTTCATTTAGGAAAGATGATTATCATTGGCAAATAAAAGTTGAAGTCTGTTCTGTGTATATAGTGATTAGTCTCATAGCTTTGTTCAAAAAAACTCTCCATGCTGTCGATTGAATGAATCTTATTCTTTTTCCCAAGTTCTTATATTTGTGATTCGGCCTCAACATTTAAAAAAATACAAAAAGTTTAAACTTTGACTTTTATTAATTCTTTAATTTGGTATGGTAATACCAGAATAGAAAAACAAAGAGGTTTAGGAATGTTAAACAAGCTATTTTCAAGATTTTTTAAAAAAGAAGATTCAAATACAAAAATGGAGACAAAAGAGATGAGTAAGATGTTTTGTTATCAGTGTGAGGAAGCGGCAAAGGGAACGGGATGTGCGACATCAGTAGGAGTATGTGGTAAGACGAGTGATGTGGCAGCTCTGCAGGACTTACTTGTTTATCAATTGAAAGGTATTTCACAAATTGCAGAAGCAGGTCGCAAGCTTGGTGTTGAAAACGCATCGGTAAACAAATTTGTTATGGAGAGCCTGTTCTCAACAATTACTAACGCAAACTTCGATGCAGCATTCTTCAATAACTTTATCGAAGTTGGTTTCAAACTTCGTGCAGAGCTTGTCACTCAAGTAACAGCTGCCGGAGCGGATCTTTCTAACCTTCACGATGCTGCTACATTTACAGCGGCGCAGTCTGAATACCAATCAAAAGCTGCAGCAGTTGGAATTTTGTCAACAACAAATGAAGATGTACGTTCACTACGTGAACTACTTATTTATGGCGTTAAAGGTATCTCTGCATACCAGGAGCACGCGTTCCGTCTTGGTCAATTCAACCCTGAAGTTGATGCGTTTAATCAAAAAGCTCTGGCGTCTACGCTTAACGACTATGAACTACCAGAGCTGATCGCTCTGGTTCTTGAATGCGGTAAGTTTGGTGTTGATGTAATGGCTCTTCTTGATGGGGCAAACACAGGAACGTATGGTAAACCAGAGATTACAAAAATTAATCTGGGTGTACGCAACAATCCGGCTATTCTTATCAGTGGTCACGACCTTAAAGATCTTAAAGATCTTCTTGAACAGACAAAAGGTACTGGCGTTGATGTTTACACTCACTGTGAAATGCTTCCAGCTCACTCTTACCCGGAGTTTAAGAAATACGACAACCTGGTTGGTAACTACGGTGGAGCATGGTGGGAACAGGCTAAAGAATTCGACGCATTCAACGGTCCTATTCTTATGACAACAAACTGTATCGTTACCCCAAGAGATTCTTATAAAGAACGAATTTTCACAACAGGTGTTGTTGGATTTGAAGGTGTTAAGCACATCGACGATGAAGCTGATGGTTCACGTGATTATTCTGCCATTATTGAGCTTGCTAAGAAATGCGACGCTCCAAAAGAGATTGAAACTGGTGAAATCGTTGGTGGATTTGCACACGATCAGGTTATCGCGCTTGCTGACAAAGTTATTGATGCCGTTAAATCTGGTGCTATCAAAAAATTCTTTGTGATGGCTGGTTGTGATGGTCGTCATAAAAGCCGTAGCTACTACACTGACTTTGCAAAAGAACTTCCACAAGATGCAATTATTTTGACTGCAGGATGTGCTAAGTTCCGCTACAACAAATTAGAACTTGGTGATATCGGTGGAATCCCACGTGTATTAGATGCTGGTCAATGTAACGACAGTTTCTCTCTTGTTAAGATTGCGCTGGCACTTAAAGACGCATTTGAACTTGATGATATTAATGATCTACCAATTGCGTACAACATCGCCTGGTATGAGCAGAAGGCTGTTATCGTTCTTCTTGCACTTCTTCACCTTGGTGTAAAGGATATTCACCTAGGTCCAGTTCTTCCTGCATTCCTTTCTGAGAATGTTGTGAATGTTCTTGTTGAGAACTTCGGAATCGCTGGAATTGGTACTGTTGAAGATGACATGAAAATGTTCATGGGTGCTTAAGTATAAAAAGCACAGGCTAAAACCCCTAGTTCTATTTAACCGCGGGTAATGCGGATAATAAACAATCTGCTTCATCTGTAGATACTGTGGTTTACAAAAGGGTTTTAGTCGCTTGTATGGCTCATTCGTGGTAGGACTGCCGTGTTGGGGAGTTCTAATATTTCTTTATTAAATTAGTATTGAGATCTTGATGAATGGGCCTACTATTGAGTGAATTTAAATTATAAGAGGTATGTATGTCCAGCGCACTAAAATTTTCAGAAGCATTTGTATTGGGCCTGCACGCCTCATCTATCATCGCCGGTAAAAAGGGTGAAAAAGTCTCGGTTTCATATATTGCCGACGAATTAGATGGTTCCCTTGCTCATCTGCAAAAAGTTCTCCAGCGTCTCGGAAAAGTTGGTATTGTTACTTCTACTCGTGGTCCAAAAGGTGGATATTTGCTTGCTCGTAACGCAGAAGATATACAACTTCTTGAAATTTACGAAGCAATCGAAGGTAAAATGCAGCTTTGTAACTGCTTGTTTGATTCAGCAGTCTGCAGTAGATCTAGATGTGTTCTTGGTAACCTGACATCGCAAGTCAATAAACAGGTGCTTGATTACTTCTCCAATACCAACCTCAGCGATATTTCCGAATAATTATATAGATTGTTAACATCATCCATAAGTAGTTTTTTGTTGTTCTTTCCTGAATCAATAAAAGGCCACAGCTTTGGCCACGGACTTTCTGTTTTATTTATTTAGAACATCATCACATATGGATTCGGCAACAGCTGCAACTTGATCAATAAGATTTTCAGAAACTCCAAGTTCTTCCTGTGTCGCTCCCAAATGCCCCAGAACGGCAACCGTTAGATTCATATGGGAGTGAAGAGCCAACATCAATTTTCAGGTTTATTAATCCCCCGAATCATACGATACTTATTTTAGGCTTTGATATTAATGGACGTGCTTCGTAGAGTCATCTTGTAAAGATTAATATAATTATGTCCTAATTGCCTTTTATATATAGCTATCATAAAATTTGGTAAGTAAATATCGGAAATTTTACAGGTAGATGTGTTGAGCAGTAGAGGCTTTAATGACCCAGTCTGAAAATAGAATTAAGGAAGCGGGCAAACGCTCAGTGCGGCTCAAGGCTGAGAGGGCTAAGGAAATCCCAATCGTTATTGAGGCTTCAGATAAAGTTATTTCCATGCTTAGGGACCTATCCGGTTTCAGTACTGTAATTGATGAAAAAGGAAACCTGCTTGCCGGTAATTATGCTTTTTGCCATGTTACAGAGTCTGGTTTTTTCGAATTAATCCCGATTGTTATCCAACAAAGAATACGTATCGCGCTCAAAGAGACATTTGAAAAAAGGCAAAAAATATCGCTGGAGTGTTCTTTCTCCGACTGCGATTTTTCTGATATAGAGGCAAGCTTTACGATTAGTTTCTCTCCAGTTATAGCCAATAACACGATGATTGCTGTGTTAATGAGCATGGCGTTCTGCGTCGGAGTCGGTGATAAAAATATTATCTCCAATCATGAACAGTCGAAAAATGAAGACGGCATACTTGCGATGATGAGCCACGAAATAAGGACTCCGATTAATGCCGTTACGGGGATG
>JAUVCU010000065.1 GCA_030590715.1 Lentisphaeria bacterium | reverse complement strand
CGAAGTTAATATCACCAAACATCTCATTGTCGGGATGATGATCGATATTGATCAAAGGAATATCTAATTTAGAAATTTCAAAAGCCTTACCGTTTCCAAGTCGGGAAACACAGGAAGTATCGAGCGCAATAACAGATGAATAATCTTTCATATCTGGAAGATTGTCGCCGACAAAAATATCAGACGTTTCATAACTGGAATATGCGGAAGGGAGATGATCAGGAAAGAAAGCATCGGCTTTCTTCCCTAACGATCTAAGGGCGTACATAAGCCCTAAAGTCGACCCGATAGCATCGCCATCGGGCCGTATGTGAGCAATCAGCAAATAATTATCTCCAGAGGAGACATAATCAGCTAACTGCTTATAGTTCACTGTCTTCATCGTGACTTATGTCATCGTAACTTACGTCTTTAAGACCTAAGTCATTAATAATATTAAGCACGGAATCTGCCGCCGCACATAACTTATCAATCTCGAAATGAAGCACCGGAGTGTTTTTCATAGTAACTGCTTTAGCGATTTTCTTTTGAAAATCTCTGCGTTTGCCAAGAAGAAACTTGATAACCGCAGTCTCAGTTTCTTCATTAGAAGGCATAACGCTGATCATAACTTTAGAAGCAGTCAGCTCCGGATTTGTAATGACATTGCGAACAGAGATTAGGCACATACCATCTTTGTATCGTTCGTGCTCAATCAAATTCGCAACTTCGCGCTTTAAGAGTTCGTTGACTCTAAGCATTCTTGGGGATGTCATTATCTTTACCTACAATATTATTTATTAAAGACTAGCTTGACGCAGCTCGATATCATAGATCTCAAGCTTATCGCCTTCTTTGAAGTCTTTAAAGTTATCAAGTCTAATACCACACTCAAGACCTGCTTTTACTTCTTTAACATCATCCTGGAAACGACGTAGTGAGTTCACTGTACCGTTGAAGATAAGCTCTTCTTCACGGACAACACGAACTTTATCGTTAGGACGACACTTACCTTCGTCAACCATACATCCACAGATATTCGGCCCTTTAGAAGTGCTGAAGATCTGAAGAATAGTAGCTTTACCAATTTCGATTTCACGCTTGTCTGGGTCAAGGCGACCAACAAGAGCATCCTCTACATCTTCAAGCAGCTCATAGATCACACTGTAAAGACGAAGCTCAACACCTTTCTCTTTAGCCATCTTGTTAACGCCTGGGTTGACGCGAACCTGGAATCCACAAAGGATAGCTCCAGATGTAGCAGCCATTGTAACATCAGTTTCCGTGATTGCTCCAACACCCATGTGAACGATATCAACTTTAACTTTCTCAGAAGGAAGTTTATCAAGAGACTGGATGATTGCTTCTCCAGAACCTTTAACGTCAGACTTAAGAACAATCTTAAGGTCGTTACGTTTACCGTCGCTCATCATTCCGAATAGGTCTTCAAGCGTAGAACCCTGCTTACCAACAAGCATTTCAACTTTTTTGCGGTTAGCTTCTTCTTCTGAAAAGCGTCGAGCTTCTTTTTCGTTCTTACAAGCAGCAAGTTTATCACTTGCTTCAGGAGAACCAGAAAGACCAACAACTTTAACAGGAGTACTTGGTCCAGCAGACTTTAGACGTTTTCCTGTAGTATCGATCAGAGCTTTGATTTTACCGAAGTATTCACCACAAACAACAGAATCACCAATCTTAAGAGTTCCGTTTGTAACAAGAACGCTCGTAGTAGGTCCAAGACCTTGCTCAAGTTGAGACTCAAGCACAGTAGCTACTGCAGCTCTGTTTGGAGCAGCTTTAAGTTCAAGCATCTCAGACTCAAGAATAACACGCTCAAGAAGTTCATCAACACCGTCACCAGTCATAGCAGAAACGCGAACGGCTGCGATGTCACCACCCCAGTCCTCACTCATCAATTCATTCTGCTGCATTTGAAGAAGAACTTTTTCAGGATCAGCTGCAGGCAGGTCACATTTATTGATAGCAACAATTATTGGAACCTTAGCAGCTCTAGCAAATTTAAGAGCTTCAACAGTTTGAGGTTTGAATCCATCATCAGCAGCGATTACAAGAATCGCGATATCTGTAAGATTAGCTCCACGCTCACGCATAGAGTTGAAAGCCTCATGACCAGGAGTATCAATAAAAGTGATCGGCTGACCGTTAAATTCGATCGCTGTCGCACCGATGTGCTGAGTAATACCTCCAGCTTCACCTTTTGTAATATGAGAGTTTCTCACATAGTCCTGAAGAGATGTCTTACCGTGGTCAACGTGACCCAGGAAAGTGATTACCGGAGGACGCTTAGCAAGGTCCTTCTCATCATCTTCCATTGTAAGAGATTCTGGCATCTGGTTCTTCTCAAGCTGCTTGTGCTCTGACTTCTCGCGGTGGTCGATAACAAGATCGAATCCAAGACGCTTACAAAGCTCAGTTGCCGTTTTGTTATCAATAGTCTGATTAACGTTAGCCATAACTTTCATGTGCATTAGTTCTGCAACAATCTGGTTATTCTTTTTACCAAGTGCCTCTGCAACGTTTTTTACAACGATAGGAGACTTCATGTGAACTTCATTTTCAGAACTACCAGCTTCAGCATCAGGAGCATTGTGCTTCCCTGATTTAATATCACTTATTACATCTTTAATAAGGTCAAGTAAATCATCAGGAACAACACTTGAAGCTGTCTTCAGCTCGACTCCCTCTTTCGCCAATTCAGTAATTATAACTTTTGGCGACATTCCGTATTTTTCAGCTAAATCTTTAACTTTTGTTTTTTTATGAGACATATTTTACCACCTGTTTTATTCATCAAGATCGCTTACAGCATTCATGATTATTTCTGCATCTTCTAATTCGATTCCTTCGATTTCAGTCAAGTCATCAAGTTCAGCACCCTTGATACCAGCCGGAGATACGAAGCCGTTGTTTACAAGCTTTTCAGCTACAGAAAAATCAATTTGAAGAGTTTCAGAAAGGTGTTCAATAGTCTTCTCGATCTGATCGTCAAACGAATTCGTTTCTAGCTTTATTTCTTCTGTAATAATATTTAAACCCCAACCAAGTAGCTTGGAAGCAAGTCTTACATTCTGAGCTTTTTTACCAAACGCTTTACGAGACTCTTCTGGAGTCACATAAACATTGATAGATTTTCTTTCTTCATTAACTTCAACGCGCTTAGGCTCTGCAGGTTGAAGCGAACTGATAGCGTATTTAGCAATATCCTCATCCCAACGGATGATATCCATACGCTCGCCACCAAGTTCCTGTGTGATAGCTTTCACGCGCATTCCGCGCATTCCAACACAAGCACCGATAGGGTCAACACGGTCATCGTTGCTCGTAACAGCAATTTTAGTACGTCCGCCAGCTTCTCGGGCAATTCCTTTAATCTCAACGACGTTGTCGTGAATCTCACTAACTTCCTGCTCGAAAAGTCTCTTTACGAAGTCAGAATGAGAACGAGAAAGAACAAGTGGAGGACCAGGATTGCTTATATCAACTTTCACCAATACAGCGTTGATTCTATTTCCAGCCATATATTGTTCGCCTTGAATTCGATCGCGGGCAGAAATAACACCTTCAGTCTTGCCGATCTCAACAATAATGTTGTTACCTTCAATGCTTCGCACCTGACCATTCAGGATTTCTCCTAGATGAGGTTCAAATTCATCTCTAATAGCTTCTTTTTCCGCTCTTCTAAGAAGTTGCGAAATTGCCTGTTTCGCTGTTTGAGCTGCGATACGGCCAAAGTTCTTCGGTGTTACTTCCCAACTGATAACGTCGCCAAGCTGTACTTCAGGATTCTTTTCCTTCGCACGCTCGAATACGATCTGATCGCAAGTCGGTATAGCATCAACAACTTCAAGCTTTGCCCAAGCCTTGATATCGCCAGAACGTGGATCAACTTTCACATCCAAATCATTGGCCGGGTGAATACTTTTTTTAGAGGCCGACATAAGGGCACTTTCGATTGCCTGCACTAGCACTTCTCTATCGATGCCTCTTTCCTGTTCTAAGTATTCTAGAACTGCTAATAGTTCATTGTTCATATCTATCAAATACTCCTAAAATCTATATTGTTTGTGGTTAATTTCCGACCATAAAAAAAAGCGGGTAAAAACCCACTTCTCAAAGGTCAACAACAATTTTCATTGGCAGTATACATCTAAATGTACCTTTATTCAAGATGGATTTGGATTGTAAAAGAATTCACTAGAAACCTTTTACATCTAATTCCTTCTTGTAACTTGCTTGAAAAAAAATGATTATATAATATTGTTACCGACCAGTTTTTTAAATTGGTTAAACTTGTACAGAAAATAAATAATTGTTTTAAAGAACAAATTTAAATAAAAGGGTCAAAGAAATGGCACATTCAAAGTCAGCTCTGAAGTATATCAAGACGAGCAAAAAGAAGCAGGTTCTTAATAAAGCTGTAAAGAGTTCTCTTTTCACACTAGAAAAGAAAATACGCACAGCAGTAGAAGCTAACGACGGAACAGCACAAGCTATTCTTGGTGAGTTCTGCTCAAAGCTAGACAAAGCTGCAAAGCGTAACGTTGTACACGCAAACAAGATTGCTCGTAAGAAATCTATTCTTACAAAACTTGTTAACGCTGCTAAATAATAGTAGTAATACAACGCATGAGCCACATCTTCCCTGATGTGGCTTTTTTTTATGCCTAAATGAAATAATGACAATGAGAACACACTCCCCCTCCATAAGAACCCAATTCCCCTCCTCTAGAATGTGACTCAGATGTGCCTTCAAACTTCAATCCTGCACCATGCCAAATCACGCAAGCTCATTTTTTGTTAAATATGATTTCATTCACACTTGCCAAAAAGCAAAGCCCTGCTAATTTACTGACTCATTGAGAAATGACCACGGGGTATAGCGCAGCATGGCTAGCGCATTTGGTTTGGGACCAAAGGGTCGCAGGTTCGAATCCTGCTACCCCGACCATCTTCTTTTCTTTTATCCTTCTTTTTATCCTTCTTTTTCATTTCACTTTTGATATATTTAGTTATGTTATGCGCTGTTTTAAAATAGTTCACGCAAAAGCTTTACGAGCTTATAAATGACTTTGTTAAAAGTCACGAAGAAGCTCAGTAAAAATAGGAAGTTATATTTTTTCTTCCTGTTAAAAATTAGTATTGCTATACTGTTTTTTTAAGAGTTGAAAACTAACACATTAATATAATAAATTTGAGAGGGAAAAAATGTCACTCAACGAATTTGCCGGGAAACCAGCACCAAAGTCACTTCTGCCGAATATTCCACGTCTAATCAGCGAATATTACACGAAACACCCGGACCTTAATGATGTAAGCAATCTTGTTGCTTTCGGAACATCTGGACACCGCGGATCATCATTCAAATCATCGTTCAACGAAGATCACATCCTTGCGATCGTCCAGGCGACTTGTGACTACCGTGCTCAAGCTGGAATTAATGGACCAATGTTCCTTGGAATGGATACACATGCACTTTCAGAATCAGCTCACATGACTGCTCTTGAAGTTCTTGCTGCAAACGAAATCGAAGTTTACATTGCAAAAGACCTTGGATACACTCCAACACCAGTTATCTCACACGCTATCCTTACGTATAACGATGGTAAAGATTCTGGACTTGCTGATGGTATTGTAATCACTCCATCACACAACCCTCCGGACAATGGCGGAATCAAATACAATCCGACAAATGGTGGTCCTGCTGATACAGACATCACGTCTTGGATTGCAGATAAAGCAAACGAATACCTTCGCGCTGATCTTGACGGAGTTCAAATCTGGGATTATCAGTCTGCGATGGAAGCGGAAACAACAATTGAGTACGACTACGTTACTCCTTACGTTGATGATCTTGCAAATATCATCGACATGGAAGCGATCAAAAAAGCAGGACTTAAGATTGCTGCAGATGCACTAGGTGGAGCAGGGCTTGGATACTGGGAACCAATCGCAAAGAAATACGGACTGGATATCGATCTGATCAATACTCATCCGGATCCAACTTTCAGCTTCATGTGCGTAGACAAAGACGGAAAGATCCGTATGGATTGTTCTTCTCCTTACGCAATGGCCGGACTTATCGGTCTTAAAGACAAATACGACATCGCTTTCGGTAATGACCCTGACTTTGACCGTCACGGAATCGTAACACCAACAGCTGGTCTAATGAACCCTAACCACTACCTTGCAGTGGCAATCAACTACCTTTACCAGAGCAGAACAGAGTGGCGTGCAGATGCTGCGATTGGTAAGACTCTTGTATCGAGCTCAATGATCGACCGCGTTGCAGGCGAACTTGGACGTACGCTCTGCGAAGTTCCTGTTGGATTCAAATGGTTCGTAAACGGACTTGTTGACGGTTCATTTGGTTTTGGTGGAGAAGAGAGTGCCGGTGGTTCTTTCCTTCGCAAAAATGGTAAAGTTTGGTCTACAGATAAAGACGGAATCATCCTTTGTCTTCTAGCTGCAGAAATCACAGCTGTAACAGGACGTGATCCAGGACAACACTACCAGGACCTTGTAGCTAAATTCGGAGCACCAGTTTACGACCGTATCGATGCTCCAGCTAATCTTGAGCAGAAAGCTGTTCTTAAGAAGCTTTCACCAGAGATGATCGAAGCATCAACTCTAGCGGGAGAAGAGATTACTGCTAAGCTTACTAAAGCTCCAGGAAACGACGCAGAGATCGGTGGTCTTAAAGTTGTTACAGAAAACGGATGGTTCGCCGCTCGTCCTTCTGGAACTGAAGAGATCTACAAGATCTACGCTGAGAGCTTTAAAGGTGCTGATCACCTTGCTCTTATCCAGGAAGAAGCAAAAGCAATCGTCAGCGCGGCATTCGCAGCTGCTGGCGTTTAATGTAAGCACTGCTTACTTATAAATTGTTTTCGTTTTGATTCAGACTAATCCCTGAATCAAGGCACTAAAAAGCCGGTCGGGTTATCCCTACCGGCTTTTTTTATACTTGAAATTCTATAACAACCCAACACTCATTAAATCAGCTTCGGAATTTTCTTACTAAAAGACAACTTGATAGCATGGGCAAGATTATTCTTAGGCTTTTCTCCAAGCTTGATTTTCAGACCTTCATCGTCCTGATGCCACGTCAAACCTTGTGCTTCTCCTAACAAAGAGACAGCGCTAAGTGAACTCAAATTCATTTTCCCCTTAGCCAAAGTTTTAACGGTAATCAGGTTATCTTCCGGCCAGTCCAATGGCAGCACATATAATGTGTCATTTGCCTTATTACGGGTAAAACGTATATCAGCCGAGGTCATTTAAGACTTTTTATGAATTTACCCCTCAACTTTCCCGTGACCTTCCACTGCAATAACCCATGGACAAGAACTGTACATTGACTCGCCGTTAACTTTCATCCACTGCCCGAACTCCTTCAGTACTTTAACTGTGTTAGGAATAATATTCCCTCTTTCATCTGGTGGCACATTCAACAAAAGGCAACCATTTTTGCTAACGAGGTCAACAAACAAGTCAACAAGTGTATCGGCTTTAGCCTTTGTTCCTTTAGCATTATGAAACCATGAACCGAGCGAAGTATCATTGAGCCAGGGC
>JAUVCU010000105.1 GCA_030590715.1 Lentisphaeria bacterium | reverse complement strand
GAATACTGGCGAACGCGAGCCTGTCCGGCAGGTCTTTTGGAGGATCTTCAATAAATTGGAACGATGAAACTTTATTATCAGATACCCCAAAGGAGTCTAAAATCAGTTTTTTTATTTCGGTGTCGTTTGAGAGCTTTGTGGGAATCTTAAGAATTCTTACCTGACTGTCCCGTTCGTTAATAATTACAGAGCAGTATTTTGATTTACTTTTACATTCCCTGGTTATTCTTTTGAGAATTGCATCCGGGTTGAGAGTTTCCTCACCGGGAACTTTGTTTGAAAACGAAAAGCAATCTTCAACGGTGATCTTTTTGGCTGCCCTGCTCAACGTAACACAGCGGGTGAGTTCTGGACCGGTATTACATACAATCAGAATTCTCGGACCAGTGCTGTCTACTGCTTTTGCTGAGGTGATCTTTTCTAGCAGGACTCTCATTATCAGAGCCTCTCAAAGTATAATTTAATGATTAAAAACGACGGAATGTATAACTCTCGGCAGAAATAAAGTGTTTGCTAATAGTATGGGTCTTCACCCAAGCCTCCAATAGTTATCGCCAGTCCTGAAACTTCGAGGTCTTCCGCAGTATCTACATCAGTAAGGTAATTTTTTATATCATCTACGGTCATGAACGAACCGTCCACGCCAGGATTATCCAGCTTCCACTGTTCCTTGGCCATTTGAACCATTTTTATGTTTGCTTCTTTGTTTCTTTCTAAAGAGTCTTCCCGGTACTGGGCAAAATTCGGAAGTGCTATTGCCGACAGTATTCCAACTATCCCGAGCACTATCATAATCTCAACTAATGTGAATCTGTTCTTTTTTATGCCGATATTCATTTTGTGTACCTTCTGTTACAAACAAGCCAGTCCCCGTATTGCAGGAACTGGCTAGGTCAACTTACTTTCTTAACTCTAGTACGTTGTTCCTAATCCGTCCATTGCTGCAGGAGGAAGAAGTGGTGCGCCACCAACGGTGAACTCTCCAAGAGCAAAGCTCTTGCTCATATAATCATCAATTAGTGTAACGTCCCAAAGTGTCGCTGCAGGATCCAAGTCCGGGTTTGCCGCTGCCCAGCTTTGACATGCTTTCATAATCATAGAAACATTTTCTGCTTTAGCACGAGTCATTGAGTCAGTACGGTATTGAAGGAATTGAGGCACCGCTATCGCTGCCAAAATACCAATAATTGCGATTACAATCATGATCTCAACTAGTGTAAAGAAACTGCGTTTTTGTGTTGTTAGCTTTCTCATAGCGACTCTCCTCATCATTTTTAATCTTAGGCAACGTGCCATTTTCTAAATAAATTATATTGCAACCGTAGAGCCAGATGTTAGATGAGATTGAAAAAAACTTGTCAATTTTTATGTTTCCCCCCCAAAATATTTTGTTTGGGAAGAAATAAACAGCATGTGTGATTTTCGACAGCTGTTTAAAAAATGAGACATGGGTGTATCTGAATTGATACACATGCTTTGCATGTTTTTGATTTAGTATGATATGATTCTTAGTTATGAGACACTGTTTGTTTGTGTAAGGTGTTTGTCAAGATTGGCTTATGCTTTATTGGTAGTGTGGTGTTGTTTTTTTGCCGATGCAATTGTCTTATTTATAAGACGCATTTTGAAAGGTTATTTAGATGATGAAGGATAATAATTGATTACAGAGGTCAATCTAATGCTAGACAGACCATATATTCATTGAATCAGGTAACTCGCTTCTGAGTTTTTTTGCAAGGCTAGCGGCTTTGAGTGGAGACTCGCAAATGGCAAACATAGTTGGGCCGCTTCCTGTTACTTCAGAACATAGTGCTCCGTGGTCAAGCATTTTTTCCTTTAAAAAGGAAAGGAGCGGGAACTTATTGTATAGAGGGATGGCCAGATCGTTTCGAACCAGTGTACTAAGCTTCTGGTAATTACCAGTTTTGACAGCTTCCAACACTTCTTGCATTTCACCTTTTCTATTACAGTCCTGAGCTAGAATACTGTTTTTGTAGGCCCAAGCCGCACTTACCGGAAAATTTGGAGCGACAATGACCAGTGGGATTTCAGGGTAATCAAAGTCAACAGGAACAAGTTCTTCTCCGATACCAGTCGCCTTGGATAGCTTTGGCTTCAGGAAGAAAGGAACATCTGCTCCTAATGATAAAGCGATAACGGATAGTTCGCTTGAGGATAATGCGTTGAATTTATCGTTCAGAAGGTTTAATACTGTGGCTGCATTACTGCTGCCACCACCCATTCCAGCTGCGACCGGTATAAGTTTTTCAATATGTATATTGCAACTTTCCTTTATCGCAGCCTTTTTAAAATAAAGATCTGCAGCTTTCCAGCAAAGGTTTGATTCATTACAGGGAATGATATCGGTTGATGAGGATATTTTTATACCTCCCTCAGATTCATAAGAAATTGTAATCTCATCAGAAGGATTTTCAATAGGCAAAAATACGGTATCAATCTCGTGGTAACCGTTTTCTCGTTTTCCTGTTATTTTCAGGAACAGATTTATTTTTGAAAGTGAAATAGGCATAAAATAAAATAGGCTGCACTCTAATAAGTCAAAGTGCAGCTCGTTTTCGTTGCTAGGCAAACTCTACATTGTATCGTTTGTTATAGCTTTCGATCTCTTTTTGAATGTTGATTGCAAGTTCGAGAGCCTGCATCCCCTGTATCCCAGGGACTTTAGTCTCGGAGAGTATTCCTGTTTCGACAGTCTCATTTACAGCTCTGATAAAGTCTTCCAGCTCTTCCGCCAAAGCGTTGTAGCTATCAAGTTCGACTTCTTTCTTCGCAAGGGCAAGTTTACCTTTTTTAACTACAGAACCTTTATGATCCGCGTAATCCAAAGATATATATGCATCAGTTTGGAAAACTCTAATGCCTCGGGCAGGAGTATCCGAAACCCTGCTGCTTTTAAGACTAGCAACAGCACCATTTTTGAATTTGATTCTTACATTTGCAATATCTTCGGTTTCACTCAAAACGGGAATTCCGACTGCGTCAAAACTTTCCACTTCACTGTCGACCATACTTAGAACAAGGTCAAGATCATGAATCATAAGGTCAAGGACAACACCAACCTCAACGCCGCGTCTGTGTTGACCAGGACGTTCCGGAGGATACGGAGCAAGTCGTTCCGCCTCGATAAAACGTGTGTTACCCGCATGCTTTTCAAGATAGTTCATTGCAGGATTAAATCTTTCTACATGTCCGACACCAAGGACAAGACCCTTAGCTTTAGCTGTTTCAACCATCTCTTTGGCATCTTCTACTGTCACAGCTAACGGTTTTTCGATTAGTAGATGCTTACCTTTATTTAAGAGCTGAATCGCCGGCTCATAGTGAACCGTTGCCGGTACAGCAATACTCAATGCATCACATGCATCAGCGAGATCCATCATCGATTCAAAAGCTTTTAGTCCAAACTCTTCAGCTACTTTTTGTGCAGCTTCAAAATTAAGATCATAAATACCAACTACATCACAGTTCGCACTTTGGTTATATAATCGAGCATGGTGTCTTCCAAGTGCTCCTACACCTATTACTCCGACTTTCAGTTTAGACATGTCTGTACTCCAAATCAGTTATATTTTTAACAACAGTGTTACTATTGTTCAAGCATGTTGAATATTCCATAATATTTTTATATATAATCGCTCAAAAAACTTTATAGATAAAATATGTGATGTATAATCAATCCTGACCAAAAAACAAAAAATCACACATAGCAAATCGGAGAAAAGCCATAATGGGGTCAGATTACACATATAAGCGAGCGATGCTTAAGATTAGTGGAGAAGCACTGAACGGTTCACAAGCTCATGGTTATAGCGCAGAAGCGGTAAAATCTGTCGTAGATTGCGTGAAAACGGTAAAAGAGAATGAACTTGAACTTGGTATTGTGGTTGGAGCAGGAAATATCTGGCGCGGAATAAATGGACAAAGCTCAGGAATGGACCGCGTGACAGCAGATCACATGGGAATGCTGGCTACTGTTATGAACGGACTTTGTCTGAAAGATGCGTTAGTTTCAGCTGGGGTTAAAGCGATTGTAATGACTTCTTTCCCTCTTGGTGGAATTGCCGAAACGTATGATCGCCAGAAAGCTGTAGAGCATTTTGAAGATGGTTATGTAGTTATTTTTGCTGGTGGAACAGGAAACCCTTTCTTTACGACAGATTCAGCAGCGACACTTCGCGCACTTGAAACTGGTTGTGAAGCGGTCCTTAAAGCGACAAAGGTTGACGGGATTTACACGGCGGATCCATTTAAAGATCCTACAGCAGAAAGATATGAGACTATAACGTATGGTGAATGTCTTTCACAACAGCTGAAAATTATGGATTCAACAGCATTCTCAATGGCAAGTGATAATAATATGCCGATTATTGTGTTTAATTTTTCAGATCCAGAGAATCTCGGAAAAGTTCTACGCGGTAACACGACAATCTGTACTGTTGTAAAATAACAGACGGCAGATATTTTATTTAGAAATTAGTAGAAACATAATATACGGAGATAAAAATGTCAGATATCGAACTATTGATGGATGAACTTGAAGAGAGCATGCTTAAGGTACAACAGTTCCTGAAAAGTGAGTTTGCAAAAATTCGTACAGGTAAAGCATCACCTGCACTTGTTGAAAATATGATGATTGATTACTACGGAACACCTACACGTCTTAAAGAACTTGCTTCAATTACAGTTCCGGAATCTCGTACACTTCAAATTCAGCCATGGGACCAATCCGCAGTGCAAGCTGTAGAAAAAGCAATTCTAAAGTCAGATATCGGGATTTCACCGGTAAGTGACGGTAAAATACTTCGTCTTCCAATGCCTGATCTTGACCAGCAGCGTCGTAAAGACCTTGCGAAACAAGCTAAGACAAGAACAGAAGAGTGTAAAGTTAAAATTCGTAACGTTCGTCGTGACGGAAATGAAACTGTAAAAAAAGCACTGAAGAATAGTGATATTTCAGAAGATATCGCGAAAGATATGACTGCTGATATTCAGGTTCTTACAGATAAGTTCATCAAGATCCTTGATGCAGATAGAGATGCAAAAGAAAAAGATATCATGACTATCTAAGTTCTTTCTCTTTAATATTTAAGGCCGCAGATTTCTGCGGCCTTTTTTTGTTTATATTCTTAATAGACTTATTCCTGTTTCGACTGGTTTTATGTTATGGTAAAAGTATGACTATAAATCAACCTCGAATTTTGTTCTATATTTCTGCAGGTCCCGATATCGGTCTGGGGCACGTGGTGAGGTGCAATGCCTTGATTGCGGAGTTAAAAACTAGACTCGATTATTCCATTACTGTATATAGCAATTCTCCAGCTCTTGCCCTGAAAATCATAAATTCGATAGAGGTTTGCGATCTCGAGGAAGTCTTATCTGATAATTATGACTTTATAATTTGCGACTATTTACACCTTAGCTACGAACAGCAGGTAAGACTGAAGAGCCATTGTCAGAAACTTATCGGAATTGATGACTCGGGAATTGGGCCATTTTGCTTCCCGATTTCCCAGTTTCGACAGTAGGCTCTTTTACCTGGTGGTTTTCTGTTGTATAATTTATTTATAAAGCAGTTAAATGAGGAAGTATTGGTATGTCAAAATACTCGATCCAGTTTCAAAAAGGGCTTTCATTATTCGAATTTAATTCACAATTTAGTACTCGTGAACAATGTGAAGAAAAGGTATTTAAACTCAAATGGGGCGACCGTTTTACGTGTCCAAAATGCGGACACCACCATTCTACATCATTTCAGCGCGAAAAGAGGACCATTTACCAGTGCTGCAGCTGTAATGCCCAAACGTCCCTGCTTGTCGGAACTATTTTTCAGGGTACTCATCTTGCTTTAACTGTCTGGTTTACAGCAATATACTTGATTGGTACAGCAAAAACATCTATATCATCTCTTGATCTCCACCGCAAGCTTGGAATTAATCATAAAAGTGCACACCTTCTCCTGCAAAAAATAATG
>JAUVCU010000011.1 GCA_030590715.1 Lentisphaeria bacterium | reverse complement strand
CGGAGTGCTTCCAATACTCAATTTAAAATCATCAATGCCAGACCCCTCACTCCAGGTAAAGGTAACATCTGCCGATGAAAATTCAGAACCGGCCGCCGGAGTTTCTATTACTGCTGGGTCTGCGGCATCTTCGCCCATATTCTGAATTGAATTCTTAATATTCAGCATCGCGCCACTAGTCACTTTACCGGCAAGAACAGACATCTGTTTTCCGTTATCAAGCAGAAGATCACGTATTTGAGTCACTGACAGGTTTCGATCCTGGGCAAGCAACAGGGCCACAGCTCCAGATACATGGGGAGTCGCCATCGACGTTCCTGAATAGAAAGCATAACGGTTGTTTAGGATAGTCGATAGAATTCTTGTTCCTGGAGCTGCGATGTCAACAGATGTCGATCCATAGCATGAGAATGAACTCAAATTACCATAAATATCGGTAGAAGCGACAGAAATAACATTTGCAGAAGTATAGCAGGAAGGATAATGAGGATAAGTGTCGTTATCAGTAGAACTGTTACCTGCAGCCGCGATAAACATGATCCCTTCATTTCCGGCTTCATCAATTGCGTTTTTCATGATGTTGGAGTATCCGCCACCGCCCCACGAGTTATTTGTCAGGTCAACACCTATAGCTGTCGAGTAAGTAACGGCTTTAATTGCATCTGAAGAGTAACCTGATCCGCTCGCGTTAAGAAACTTCAAGCCGATTAATTTAGCATTCCATGAAACACCGGTAATTCCCGCACCATTATTCCCATCTCCGGCAATAGTTCCGGAACAATGAGTACCATGCCCGTTGTCATCCATAGGGTCATTATCGTTGTTATAAAAATCCCAACCGCGGACGTCATCAATATACCCGTTCCCGTCATCGTCTATACCGTTTGATGATTTATCATTACCATTGGTATCTGTTCCTGTTTCTCCGGGATTCCCCCAAATATTAGTACTAAGCTCAGAATGGTTATAATCGATACCCGAGTCGATAACACCAACCAGAATTTCCTCAGATCCAGAATTTATATCCCACGCTTCCGGAGCATCGATATCGGTATTAGAAGTGTTGTTCAATCCCCAAAGGTGAACGAAGTAAGAGTCATTCGGAACTGCAGAACCGCCAACAATATAATTAGGCTCGGTTAAATGTACACCATCATAACCTTCAAGGACTTTCGTAGCATCCTCAACGCTGTCCAGAGAAGCACTATCGGTACTTACAAGCACGATATTATCTGATACTTTTTCTACTTCATATCCAGATTCAACATCATTCAATGTTTCGAGATCAGCCACACTGACGAGTACCTGATTCGCTGTATGAGCATAATAATTGATGAGTGAAAACTCACCTGTTTCGTCATTGTGAACAAAGATCTCTTCTGTTTTAACGTGAGGGTATTTCATATCTGTCAAAAGAAGACTTTCGCGAACATACGTATCTTTCAGTCGGTGAGCAACATCTCGTTTTTTTATCGTAATGCGACTCTCTTCCAGAACTGCTTCCGGAAAATCATTTTTCCAGCTAAACTCAAGATCATTTATATCGTTTACCGTTGTCTGAGAAACAAAAGGAATATTTGCCTCGACTTCCCCTACAATATCCGATGCAGTCATTACAGGTATAACAGATTGCTCTCCTTTCCTGTTTTTAGATGATTCCTCTGAATTTTCGGTTGAAGTCTTCTCACTCAACGCAGACAATCCCAACACAGCGACCGCTGCTGTTGCCATGCACAATGATTTCCCAGACACGTTACCCATAATCTCAACTCTCCTTCTCTTGTAATTGGGTCTTACTTCTTAAGTTTGCCAATTAATACCGCAAGTACATCTTTAGAGAGGAAAGCACCTTCAATGCCACTCTTGGAAACTGAAGGATTTAAAGAGAAATATCGATAATGCCCTGCTTAAATCTTTATTCATTATTTGTTAAATGTCTATTTTATTAAAATTGACACAAACTGGGAAGTGTAAAAAATTCGAGACAACTGTATCAGAAACAAGACATACTGCCTTAGATATGAGACAATATTAACAAGTCTCAGAAATGAGAAAAGCATAACAATAAGTTTTAACTGTCATGTCTTGCCATATTCGGTAATCAGGAAAGCGTTACTTAGAAAATCCGGCAGAATTTAAATTAACACCCCATCCGTTTTTCATAGTCCAGTTTTTGAATAAGCTGTTGGATGAGAATTCGTAAAGGTTGACAATATTTTTATTCTTAGAATGATAATTGTTTCCGCTCAACATAAAGAGAGAATGATCTTTAATAAAAAAGCCGCACAATTTTCTCGCAGGCAAAACACATCGTTCAGTCAAATCACCGCTGGATAGATCCATAAACCTGAGTTCATCATCACCAAGGTCAAACGATAATGATCTCTTTTTAGAGTATGGTTGAAAATATTTAAATGCCTCACTGCTCATTTCTGTAAGGTATGAAAGATTTAATGTATCGATACTTCCCATTGCATAGCTAAACGTACTTTTTTTGCCGCGAACCTCTTTCCCCAGGAATTGATCCACTTTGAATGGGGGAGTCAAGCCACATCTAGAGTGAGATCCCTTACGGCAGGGGCACATCAACTTCGCATGTGAAAACAGTATTTTCTCGCCCTTTATATATTCTGAAAATCCTACAACATCTCCCTTCACTTTTTCGTAATTTATAGTACCACCTGTCTTCGCATCAATTTTTTGCATTTCACCACAATAAGCTCCGGAATAAAAAATATATTTCCCGTTAAATACAATATTCGTTAAAGATGAATCGAGGATTCTATTCTGACCTTCTGGAACTATCAGGTTTGGCGCAACAAACTTATTCCAAAGTAATTTCCCTGTTTTGGCAGAAATCATAAAAAACTGATTATCTGATTTAAACTTGTTATCGGTGGCCAATAAAAAGCCGCCATTCCTGCAAACCATGAAGAATCGATTACTGTCACTTAATTTAACAGGAACTTCCGTCTCCCAGAATTTAGCCGCATCACGAGAGTTATATGAAGACACAACGTATATCCCCTTATGTTGACTTAGGATATAGATGCGTTTTTGCGAAACAATGAAATCTAAAATCCGCCCCTGAAGAACAACATTTGACTTCAAAGAGCCATCATTGATATTGAGAACTTCAATATCATGTTCAAAAGCTCTGTAATAAAACTCATCATCAATGTATCCCGCATTTTTCTGGAGTTTTTCAATTCTACTGACTTCGGGCAGAAAGGCGCCGTAGTGAAGAGAGCTATTTAACGCTATTGTCTTACCTTGTTCAGCAATAACGACCTGGTCGCAATCAGTAACAAAGCTTTTTTTAGATTTTAATCCGCCATATTTCAATAAAAAGCCTTTAACATACTTTTCCCTCTGGAGATCTGTCACCGGCTCATTTGAATATGTATCAAAAGAAATGAGAGCTGCGTAAATATTCTCTTTCGTTTTCGACATTTTACTATAGACATAGCCAAGCCAATAATAAGCTTCCCGTTCATTTCGATCAGCTTTCAATACTCTTTTCAGCTCATTACTCGAATCTAAATATTTGCCTGTCTTTGCAAGGCAAATGGCTCTGCCGAATGATGCACGGGCCATTCTTTTCTCAAAGTCTGGAGTACTAAAAGGTTTATATACACAGAAAGTGCTGGAGTTGAAGCTATAAATCACCGGCAATCCACTGACAGTCCCTATCAATTTGGAATAAGCGTCCACTTCGGTCTGCCATAATACCTCTTTGGAGCCAAAAATAGATTTGCTCAGAAAGTTGTCATTGAGTTTAAAAATAAATTCGTCGGAAACAATTGAAGCCCCCATATTCCTCGGAGCTGCATAAATTTCATCTAAATCGGTCACTCTTTTACCAGAACAAATATTGAAGCCTATGATCTTCTTATTTCCTCCAAGCTCTTCAAAATAGACGTTCCCGTTGGACTCCATGCTTTGAATCTTGCTATTTCTCTTATTAAACCGGAGAGATTCCCCTTCATACAATTTCCTTGTTATAAATTTCTGCCCGCTATAAGAAAACCTAAGAGCAAAGCTCTTCTGCTTTTTGTTAAAGTTCTTTGTACCTTTTTGGAGAGTATAGCTTGTTCTTACGGTACCGATCAAAATCCCAGACCGACTTGCAGGATCTAAATAGAGTGATTGTCCGTCCACTTCAAGGCGTTTGTTTAAACCGTAAACAGGATCGGACTTTTTAAGGAGTTTGCCACTTCTGCGGTCAACAACAAATAGTACCCCTTCAACAAAAAGTATATATTCATTATCTGTCACCACGATAGGGGCAATGCCCTGAGAAATGGGATTACCTATTTCCCGGTCTATTCCTTCCAGCGGACTGCGATGTAATAATTCCGCTGTATGAAGGTCATAAAAGCTCAAAGCCCATTCCTTCTGTTTTTCATCTAAAACAACTAATTTTCCCTGATCAATGAATCCATGAGCAAGTTCATCCAGCGGCTCAAATGAAGCTGAATAAGAGTTCAACCTAAATTGTTTTCCGGACGTAACCTTAATTGTACAGAGCGTAGAATTTAAGGTAGATTCAATGAATGCCTGATATGCTGCAGCGGCTTTCTCAAGTTGCCCGTAGGCTTTAAGGGCATCACCAAGATCTGAATATGCGGCACTATGTACGTCCGCATCTTTTTTGAACTTCTGGATGTGCTGCTTCTGCAGTTGGATTCTATTTTCCATGGCCTCAGGTGATCTATACAATGCAAGCCTCGCCCTACCCTCCCAATAATGAGCTTCGGGAAAATACACATAACGATTTTCTTTTTGTGCACGAATACATAATTCGACGGCCTCTTTATAGTCACCTTTGTAAAACTTCTCTTTACCGGTATTAAAAGACCTGTAAGCCGGGAAATGCTGAGTTTCAGAATAGGATAATCCCATCCTCGCAAAATCAAAAGTTAATGCGTAAGCTAGTTTAACGGCAAGCTCTGTTTCTAGGATGAGAATGTCATCTACCTCGCCGGAAATATCAACAGTGAGGGTCTCCCCACTTTTTGTTTTCACAACACATGAGTTTATTGTGATCTCTTTAGCGGAAACCCTATAAGAGCCAAAAACGAGAAAGTCAGGATAGTTCTCATTCTCCCCAGTTTTTTCCCTGTCTTTATAAACCTCGGCACTGACAATCAACTCTTTAGCCATTACTCCAGCCAGCTCTTCCCGTTCAACAACGGTGAGTACTTGTTTGCCGCTGAATTTCAAAGACAAGGTATCGGGAATCGCATAACTCAACCAGTTGTATTCTTCTGAATTCTTATTTTCAAAAGGAAGAAATCCTATAGTTTCTGCAGCATAACAATTACCACAGAAAAACAGCAGTGAACAAACCGCAAAAAAGACCGTTGACTTCATCCAGCGTAAGATTCTGAGCATATATGGGGTCTCTATTTGTTTTAGTGAATGTAAACCAACATCAGGTTATTAAGAAATAAGTACACCGAGAATATAGATAGGTCATTAACATATTTAAAATGAATTTATGAAAAGCTCCTATTTCTTAAACAGCTAATCCTTTGAAAACAGCTCTATTTTCATGGGGTTGCGCGAATGGCGCTAACTTAACGAAAATTAACCAGCAGAGTCATATTAAAGCTGTGCAGAGCACAGCATTCCAAAAGGTCACTTCGTTCGCACCTTATTTGAGCGTTACAACGACAAAAAGCATCGTGTACCGCCGAGTACAACGAGGCTTTGCCTTCCATGTATTCACGCGCACTTCGTGTGGAGTCCGGTTTTCTAAACCACTTTTTTATATTAGTTTCGCTAAAGTTAGTGCCATTCGGGGTTGCGCTTCTCTTACCCCATGCAGATATGAAATATGCCATTGGCGGATATCACGGACCATATTATCGAGACGGTGGAAGTAATGAGATTCTTCCACCGTTGGCAAACTGATAAAATACTACACATACTATATTATTCTTTTTAGCCTCTGTAATTATTGTAATACTTGACTCAATAACATATTTTCAATACATAGGCTTCATGCAGTTGAGTTTGTAACTCATCATATTTCCAGACTTAAATGCAAGTGTGGCACTGAACAGCAGGGCTATTTCGACATTGTAGGTTCACAAATTAATGGTCGAAAAACGGTGGAGACAAATGAATATGAAAAATAAAATATTAAAGATTCTGGGAATACTTCTGGTAATTAACTTAGTTGCATCGGTCTATCTGTACATATTCATCTGGCGGCCGCATCAGAAAATGAGCGATCTCGATTGGTTACAGTCGACACCACCACAAGAGCAGCGGGAGCTGGCTCATACCGTGTTAAGTCAACCATTTGGAAACTTTCATGACGCATTGGTTATTTTAAACAGTCACGGAAATAAAGAGTCACTACCATATCTGTTAAACACTTTAACGAAATTTGATGATACCAGTGATTTTGTAGAATGCACGCAGAGCCATTGTGTGGATGCCTTAAAGAAAATCACCGGTGAAGACTTCGGGTCTGACTATGACAAATGGAAAGAATACTTGAAATAGGTCTCGATCCGAACACGACTCCGGATGGCTAGTACCGCCCGATTAATTCAACAGTTTTAATAATTTAAGGAAAGAAAGATGGATCCAAAAGGAATAATAATCATATTTGCGGGGCTGTTTGCCGTCATTTGTGCAATTGGAAACTGGGACTGGTTTATGGGAAACAGAAAAGCCAGAATATGGCTAAAACTGTTCGGTAGGAACGGAGCACGCATTTTCTACATACTACTTGGAGGTGCCTTAGCCACAGTCGGAGCCCTTCTTTCTGCCGGCATCATTAAATAACCGCAACACGAATTGTCATAAAAACAATGCAAAACAGTCACCCAAACTATACTTACTCCCCTGTAGATATACATTAAACATAATCTCGAAGCTGATTCCCGACACAATAAAAGAAGTTACCGATAAAAATGATATTCAACCTATTCCGCTCTCTTAAAAACATTATCGTCCCTCCTCAATTTGCTATCAGGATAAAACACGGAAAAACCGAGGCACTACACAAAAATGTAAAAAGATCATTCATCAATGCATGCGATGACATCTGCCGGGACTGTGGAATAGTACAAGGGGAGATTTACGCGGTGCGTTCTGAATATGGGATAAAACTAAAGTTTTCCAGTAAAATACCCAAGCAATATCATCAAAGGTTCCGAAATGCCTGGAATGCGGTAAAATAGAATTATAGGCGTATATCAAACCGATTGAAAACGAAAGCCCCAGGCTGTTCCATGAATTAGCTGAAGAAGGAGTGCGATGAAACTTGTTCTATTACTGGCTCCACTGATTGTTTTCCTGTTCCACATGGTTCTTTGGAGTTTTGGTATGTACCATGTTATACCCTTCATTGATAACCCTATGCATTTCTTTGGAGGCTTCTCAATAGGTATTTTCTTCTTTGGTTTAGACTCCTTTTTGAGGTCTGAAGCTAAAGTATTGACGGGCAGAAAACTGACTGATATCATCATCGTTATTGGTTCGGTTACCATAGCTGCTGTCTTCTGGGAATATTTAGAATTCATAGGATATCGGTTCTTGGGATATGGCTTCGAAATAAGTTTATCTGATACATTGAAAGACATTTTCATAGGTCAGCTAGGTGGAATCATTTCATTCATAACAGGAACCAGACTCGTAAAAAACAACTGACAGTTTTTCAGCCCATACTTGTTAACAATACTTCCCCAAGAAATACGCCACCCATAATGCCTTAATTTTAATATCATATTCAATCTTCAGCTCATTGTCTTTATTCATCGAATTTCGTAAAATATGTATATAGAGTTGGTGCCTGATAACAGGAGATTTGGCCCGAAGAAATTTATTATTAACGCCTTGGTAGACATTGATCTACCGGAGGCTTGAGTATGAATAATGAAGACAAAGATCTTCAGTCGCTTGTGGACAAAGAGTATAAGTATGGATTTGTGTCCGAGATTGAGTCCGTAGAGTTTCCGAGCGGTCTGAATGAAGATATTATCAGAAGAATTTCTGAAGTTAAAGGAGAGTCGCAGTTTATGCTGGATTTCCGACTTCAGGCCTATCAGAAATGGATAGAACGTGAAGTTCCAGAGTGGTCAACCGTTCATTATCCCCCGATCGATTATCAAAATATTGTTTATTATTCCGCGCCGAAATCTGAGTCGGAGGCAAAGAGCCTGAATGATATCGCGCCGGAAATTCTTGATACGTATAAAAAGCTGGGAATACCTCTGGAGGAACAGGCTATGCTTGCCGGAGTTGTTGCCGTCGATGCGGTTCTGGACAGCGTTTCGGTTGCGACCACCTACAAAGAGCAACTGAAAGAACTTGGGGTGATATTCTGTCCGATTTCCGAAGCTATCAGGGATCATGCAGATATTGTGAAGAAATACATCGGCTCTGTCGTTCCCATTTCCGATAATTACTATGCGAGCCTGAATTCCGCCGTATTCAGCGATGGTTCCTTTGTGTATATTCCCAAAGGCGTCAAATGCCCGATTGAGTTATCCAGCTACTTCAGGATCAATGCCACAAAAACAGGTCAATTTGAAAGAACGTTGATTATTGCCGAGGAAGGAAGTGAGGTGAGTTACCTAGAAGGCTGCACTGCGCCTCAACGAGATGAGAACCAGCTTCACGCCGCTGTGGTGGAGATCATCGTCCACAAAAATGCCAAGGTAAAATACGCTACCGTCCAGAACTGGTATCCGGGCGACAAAAACGGAAAAGGCGGCATCTATAATTTTGTAACAAAACGTGGACTGTGCAAAGGCGAGAACTCGAAACTGAGCTGGACTCAGGTGGAAACAGGCTCGGCGATAACCTGGAAATATCCAAGTGTGATACTGCGTGGCGATAATTCGGTCGGAGAATTCAATTCGATCGCGGTGACCAATAACTATCAGCAGGCGGATACCGGAACCAAAATGATCCATATCGGAAAAAACACCAGAAGTTCGATTTTATCAAAAGGGATTGCGGCTGGTAAAAGCAGTAATACCTATAGAGGACTGGTCAGGATGACGCCGCTCGCCACGGGGGCAAAAAACTATTCGCGTTGTGATTCGTTACTTATCGGCAGCAAATGCGCGGCGCACACATTCCCGTATATCGAAGCATCGACTCCGACAGCGCGCATAGAACATGAAGCGACAACCTCAAAGATCAGCGATGACCAGATGTTCTACTGCAACCAGCGCGGGCTGGACCAGGATAATGCTGTGACAATGATTATTAACGGCTACTGCAAAGAGGTGCTGAAACAACTGCCGCTGGAATTTGCTGTTGAAGCCCAGAACCTTCTGGCATTGTCACTTGAAGGGGCCATAGGGTGAGAAGGACGACAATTTGATTAAAGAAATAAAATGATATGTAAGGCAAATAACAATGAATATTCTGGAAATAAACGGATTGCGGGCAAACACAGACGGGAATGAGATCCTGACCGGAGTTGACCTGAATGTCAGGGCCGGAGAGATACATGTGGTGATGGGCCCGAATGGAACCGGAAAGAGCACGCTGGCAAATGTGATTGCCGGCCATCCCGATTTTGACATTACAACAGGAAACCTGGACTATTGCGGAGAAAAACTTATAGGTATGGCACCTGATCAGCGTGCACTCAAAGGAATATTCATGAGTTTCCAGACTCCCGTCGAGGTACCCGGAGTTAACAATATGTATTTTCTGAGGACCGCACTTAATGAGAAAAGGAAATTTCAGGGGCTGGAAGAACTCGATGCCGCCGACTTTCTGGACTTGGTAAATGCGGTAGTTGCCCGGCTTGGTATATCAAATGATATGGTTCACCGCCAGCTCAATGTCGGATTTTCAGGAGGAGAGAAGAAACGAAATGAGATCCTGCAGATGCTGATTCTCGCACCACGATTATCAGTCCTTGACGAGATAGATTCTGGGTTGGACGTCGATGCGCTGAAGCAGGTCGCGACGGGAATACAAATGGCCCATACCGATCAGAATGCGGTCATACTGATTACTCACTATGCCCGGATTCTGGAACACATCACTCCGGACTTTGTTCACATTATGGTTGGCGGAAAGATTGTTGAGTCGGGCGACAAGGCTCTGGCATATGAAATCGAGAAAAGCGGATATGCGAAGTTTACATAAGGAGTGATTATGATCGACGGCCGAACAATTGAAAACCTGAAAAAAATATTGAGTGAGACCGCATCTGCTTCCGGCTGTACACAAGTTGATTACATGCAGCGAAAACGTGCTTTGGAACAGTTTATCAACAAGGGCTTTCCTGACCGTACATTGGAGAGGTGGCGGTTTACACCGATCGATCATTTACAGCTTTATAAACAAGGACGGCCTGTCCTGCAGAAAATACAGCCAGAATCATATATCCATCCCTATACGAAAGATGGAACTAAAATAGTTTTTATTGACGGGCTGTTCTCTCCAGAAGCCTCACAGCTTATTGACAACAGGGTTTCTGTCAAGCAGTCTGCATGTACAGCCCCGCAGCAAGGCAACAGTTCACAATCATTTGAACTGCTCAACCAGGCACTCTGCTTCAATGTTATACACATACAAACAACTCACGCCAGCCGTATAGATTTGCCGGTCAGGCTGATTCATATTTCCACCGGTAACGGTCCCTATTTACAATGTGCCAGGATCACGATTGTGGTAAGTAAGGGCTCAGCTGTAAGCTTTATTGAAAACCATATCGGGCTCGGATCAGAAACGTCCATATCGGACACTGTTACTGACCTAACAATAATGTCCGGTGCATCATGCCGATATTACCAACACATAAACGAAGAATGCAAAGGATCATTTCTCAATCATTTAAATTCAACAATCATGGGTTCAGGAAACCTGGAATATGGATCGTTCATGTTTGGAGGCGATTTCGTCTGGAATGAGATGCGTACAATTTTTGATAAGCCGGATTCTTCTGCTGAAATAGTGGGGCTGAACATCGCTCAAGGGAAACAGTATCATGATATGCACTTCGATATTGAACACCGGGTCAATAACTGCCGGAGCGACGTGTTTATCCGCAATCTGCTTGAGGGAAGTTCAAAAGCAGTAACAGATGTGAAAACAAAGGTTTATGAGGGAGCTTTCGGAACCGAAGGACAACAACTTATAAACTCCATGCTCCTATCAGAAAATGCGGTCATCAACGCCATGCCTCGTCTGGAGATATACGCTGACGATGTGATGTGCTCGCACGGAGCAACAGTCGGAGACCTTGACCCCGAAACAGTTTTCTATATGAAATCACGGGGCTTGGATCCGGAAACCGCGCGGAAGATTCTGCTCGAAGCATTTGCATCTGCAATAATCCAAAAGATAAGCTGTGAATATGTCAGAGATATGGTTAGGACCGCGTGTGCGAGTGCTATTTTAAATCTGACGGGAGGCGGCAATGGATGATTTGAGAGAACTGTATCAAGAGCTGATCATGGATCACAATAGAAGTCCCCGCCATTTTCACAAAATGGAAGATCCGACACGAGCAGTCCGGGGGAATAATCCCCTCTGCGGCGATGATTACACGATTTTCGTAAAGGTAAATGATGGTGTCCTCGACGATGTCAGTTTCACCGGTCATGGATGTGCCATTTCGAAATCGTCGGCATCGGTCATGTGTTCATTTCTCAAAGGAAAAACTATTGATGAGGCTGAATCATTTTTTCAAATGTTTCATACCATGTTGGCCGGCAACGGAGACAAAAGTCCGCAAATGCCGACAAAACTCGCCGCATTTGCCGGTGTACGTCAATATCCGGTACGGATAAAATGCGCGACGCTTGCGTGGCACGGACTACATACTGCATTGTGTATAGGAAACGGCGAAGTGACAACGGAGGATGGATAATGGAAGCTGATGAAGTAGATAAACGTGACGTGATACTTTTTCTGAGAGGCATTGTTGATCCTGAACTCGGGATGAACATTTACGATCTTGGACTGATTTACGGCATAGACATCGACGATGGACATGTAACGGTGACACTGACCTTGACCCGAGCTACCTGTCCATACGCGGGGATACTTCTGGAATCAGTTAAGCGAGGTCTGCTTACCGTAGAGAATGTCACCAAGTCTACGTTGAGTCTGGTATGGGATCCCCCGTGGGATTATGAACATTTATCCGATGCCATAAAACTGCAGTGCGGGTTATTGGAGTGAATTATGTTTGATGTGGATAAAATCAGAGCTGATTTTCCGCTTTTGTCGAGAAAGCTAGGCGATCATCAGCTGGTCTATTTTGACAATGCGGCTACGACGCAGAAGCCGTTGCCGGTTATCCGGGCTATGGCAACTTTTTATCAGGAGAATAATGCGAATATCCACCGCGGAATTCACACGCTCAGCACAGAAGCGACCGCTGCTTATGAGAATGTCCGCCGAAATATTGCGGAGATTATCGGACTTGACCCGACAAACAACAAAGACGCTCTTCAGTCGGTTGTCTTTACCTCGGGAACAACAGACAGTATCAATCTGGTCGCCTACGCTTGGGGAATGAAATTTATCGAAGCGGGGGATGAAATAATCCTTTCGGAGGAAGAGCACCACAGCAATATCATCCCATGGCAACTGATCACAACCTATAAGAATGCGAACTTGCGCTTTATCCCTATAAACTCCAACGGAGAACTGGATCTCACAGCTTATAAACAACTGTTCACATCGAAAACAAAGTTCGTTTCGCTAAGCGCCATGTCTAATGTATTTGGACTTCTCAATCCGATTGCGGAACTGACCCGCGTTGCGCACGAACACGGTGTCCCAATACTGCTGGATGCGGCGCAGGCAATGGCACATTACATGATTGATGTTAAGACTGTTGATTGTGATTTTCTTGCCTTCAGTGCACACAAAATGCTCGGCCCGACCGGAGTAGGCGTTCTTTATGGCAAACCGGAATTGCTCGACAAAATGTCTCCGTTCCGGGGCGGCGGTGAAATGATATCGCAGGTGGGGCTTCACCGTTCAAGCTGGGCTGACCTCCCGTATAAATTTGAAGCCGGAACCATGAATATTGCCGGAGTAGTCGGGTATGGTGCCGCGATTGACTACCTGTGTTCCTTCAATAGCGGCGAGGTTTACGAATATGAAAAAATGCTCACAAACTATGCGTATCGTAAATTGGATGAGTTAAAAGGCGTGACCGTATACGGGACTGATAAGAACCGGATCGGCGTTATCGCCTTTAATGTAGACAACGTTCATTGTCACGATCTTGCTCAATTTATGGACAGCAAGGCTATCGCAATCAGAGCTGGGCACCACTGCGCCCAGCCTTTAATGGAGGTTCTCGGCGTGCCGGCAACTGCGCGAATAAGCCTGTATTTCTACAACACTATAGAAGAGATCGACTACTTCATAGACATGGTAAAAGAAGCAAGAGCATTCTTCGGCTAAAGAATAACGCCCCTAAACGTTGTTTATCTCTTCCTGCCTCAAAACTCGAAACTGAGAGAAACTGCAAGGGTGCCCC
>JAUVCU010000351.1 GCA_030590715.1 Lentisphaeria bacterium | reverse complement strand
AAGGTTGTATTCTTTTTCAACCATTTTCTGAGCACGGGTACGCGAAACGTAGCGCCCGCTTTCGTCTTCTCCGTAAATCGCGTCACTCACCTGCATGTCGTAGGCCGACATCGTTTTTGCAATTGTTCCTGCTGCGGCTCCCGCCTGGAAGAAGTTTCGCGCTACTTCCTGACCTGCTCCTATTTCTGCGAATGTACCATATATATGCGGCTCAAGATTTATCCAAAGTGCCTTCTCGAGCGTACTGATTTTTTTCCCGGTCATAAAATAACCCTCTAAATAGTTTTTAGCTGTGTTCCTGTTAAAGGTGGAATTTCATATTACGTAAAAATTGCGTAGCTGTAATAGTTCAAGCTTCAGCTTGCTACACAGCAAACTAAAGTTTGAACTATGACTGCTGTCGCATACAACTACGTGATATTATGCTTTTAATCTTATTCGGAATAATCACGAACCAGACAAGTTCCACCTTTAATTGGAACACAGAGTCGTTTTCATTTTTTCGTCGCTCTAGTATATACACCAAATTAATGTTTTTCTATAAAAAGTAGCCCCGCTTTCTACTTAAAAGCTTATTTCAATCTTTAACCAGCAGGTATATTTTTAGTTCTGAATAATATATCTAAAACTTGTACATTATGATGATTTATTTGGTAAAATTTATTTAACTGTCGAGTCGGGAATTATACGTTTAGAAATAGCTAATCTTTGTTAGCTGTGAACTCTATTGTTTTAGGGTTTTTATGTTACTGTATAATCAAGTCGGGCGAAATATTAGCTTTTGATCTTGATGTTTGAGTTTGAATCAACCGATTAAACAAATAGAAATCTACCGCTTGCGGTATAACAAGCGTAATTAATTGATACAGAACAATGATGAGGAAATTATGCTGGATAATATTGTGATAAAAGGTGCGAGGATGCACAACCTCAAAGGTATTGATGTTGAGATTCCGCGCAATAAATTTACGGTGATTACCGGACTGAGTGGTTCTGGTAAATCATCGTTGGCTTTTGATACACTCTACGCCGAAGGTCAGCGGCGCTACGTTGAAAGCCTTTCTGCTTATGCACGACAATTCCTAGATAGGCTTCAGAAACCGGAAGTTGACCATATCGAGGGGCTTTCTCCCGCAATTGCGATTGAGCAAAGAACTTCAGGATCGAGTCCGCGTTCGACCGTGGCGACCGTGACTGAAATTTATGATTACCTTCGACTCCTTTATGCTCATGTGGGAACAGCTCACTGTCACAAGTGCGGAAAGGAACTTGAGGCTCAAAGTGCCGAGGCAATTACCGATCAGATTATTTCGTACCCGGAAGGGCAAAAGATGATGCTTCTCGCTCCGTATATCAGCGGGCGCAAAGGAGAACATCGCGAAGTATTTGAGACAATGCATAAAGATGGTTTTGTCCGCGCTCGAATTGATGGGAAAATCGTTCCCCTTGAAGAAGAGATGGAGCCTCTGAAAAAAAACATTAAACACACAATTGAAGCTGTTGTTGACAGGTTGGTAACGGGTAAAACGGAACGTGCTCGTCTGAGTGATTCTATTGAACTTGCACTGAAACATGGTGGTGGAAACATTACTGTTCTGATTGAGAATAAAAACGCCGAATCAAAAGATGACATGTGGGTTGAAGAGCGTATCAGTGAAGATCTTGCATGTCTTGATTGCGGTGTCAGTTTCAGTAAACTTGTCCCTCGTAATTTTTCGTTCAACAGTCCTTATGGAGCGTGTAAAGAGTGTCATGGACTTGGAACTCAGCTGATTATGGTTCCGGAACTTGTTGTTCCGGACGATACGATTTCAATCAAGAAGGGAGCAATTCCAGCACTACGGCGCGGGCCACGTCGTTTGATTATGTATTACAACCATTTGATGGAGTGCGTCGGTGAATATTGCGATTGCCCCGATATGATGACTCGTCCGTTCAAGGATATTCCTGATGACGTCAAGCAGGTATTGTTTTTTGGAACAGGAAACGAGGAGATCGATTTCTCGTACCGCCGACGCAATAAACTCTATCGCATGGTGAAGCCGTTTGTGGGTATAAATGCGCTGCTGGAAAAACGTTATCTGGAAAGTGAAAGCGAGTCTGTTCGCGATCGTATGAAAAAACTAATGGCGCCACAGAAATGTCCGAAATGTCATGGTGCACGGCTAAACCCTAATTCTCTTTCGGTGAAAATCGGCGGTCTTGGTATTCATGAACTCAATGATCTTTCGATTGTTGATGCCTCAAACTTCATGAATGAACTATCCTTAACACCGGTAAAAGAGAAAATCGCTCATGAAATTATTCGTGAAATTCGTTCGCGTCTGATTTTTCTTCTTGATGTCGGATTGTCATATCTGTCGCTTGGACGTGAAAGTGGTTCCTTATCTGGAGGAGAAGCTCAACGAATTCGCCTTGCAACTCAGCTCGGTTGCGGACTTGTCGGCGTCCTTTATATTCTTGATGAGCCAAGTATAGGTCTGCATCAGCGCGATAATGACAAGTTGCTCGACACTTTGACAAAGCTGCGCGATATCGGAAATACGGTGATTGTTGTCGAACACGATTTAGATACTATTATGCGGGCAGACCATGTTCTCGATCTTGGTCCAAAAGCTGGTCGTCATGGAGGCGAATT
>JAUVCU010000316.1 GCA_030590715.1 Lentisphaeria bacterium | reverse complement strand
TGAACGCTTGAGGAAGAAAGAAGAATTCGAGAATGGTACTGAGGACCAGGAAGGTAAGGTAACAAAAGCAACAGTTCCATTTCAGGATGTTACCGATGCTGATTACGAAGAACCGCCTAGAGAGAGCCCTAACGAGAAAGGCCCGGACGGGCTTGTTCAGGCTAAACTTGATATTGCGACTACAAATAATTGTGTTTACCGATTGAAGCAGGAATATGTTATTCCGGATATGGATCTTCTTAAAGCAAGTGAAGTCTCCCAGTGTTATAATCACGGAGAGTTGGAACAAAACAAGAGAATTCTGCAGGCAACCTTGGATTCATTTTCTATCGACGCCCAGGTTGTCGGAACAACGGTCGGACCTCGTGTTACGCTGTTTGAAGTTGAAACAGCGGCCGGTGTTAAAGTTGACTCTATCTCCCAGATTTCAGGGAATATTTCGATGGATCTGTGCGCTACCAGTCTGCGTATCCTTGCTCCGATCCCCGGTCGTCCTTATGTCGGTATTGAAGTTCCGAACAAGAAATCATCTATTGTCGGCCTGAAAGGGCTGCTTAAAGAGGGTGTGTTTGATAATAAAAAGGCAAAAATACCTCTGGTTTTAGGTAAGAATATTAATGGAACAGATGTTGTTCTGGACCTTGCTGCTGCCCCGCATCTTATGGTTGCCGGTGCTACCGGAAGTGGTAAGTCGGTTTGTTTGAACTCAATGATCATGTCGCTGATGTACAAGTTCAGCCCGGAAGATCTTCGTCTTATTCTTGTCGACCCGAAGGTTGTTGAATTCAGCGGATTTAGAAAGCTGCCGCATCTTGTGGTTCCTGTTATAACGGAAATGCACAAAGTTGTCTCAACACTGCGCTGGGTTGTTAAGGAGATGGAAGACCGCTATAGAGTGCTGGCAAAAGTCGGTGCCCGAAATTTGGAAACGTTTAACAACCGTTACTACCCGCCGGAAGGTCAGTTCGACGAAGAAGGAAATGTTATCCCGAAGAAGTTCCCGTTTATTGTGGTTATTATCGATGAGCTTGCCGACATTATGATGACGGTGCGACACGAAGTAGAGACATATCTTGCGCGGATCGCTCAGCTTTCCCGTGCAGTTGGGATTCATACTATTATTGCCACTCAGCGTCCGAGTGTGAATGTTATTACCGGAATTATCAAAGCCAACTATCCGACGCGAATCGCTTTTCAGGTTAGTTCGCTTTTTGATTCGCGTACTATTCTGGATTCAAAAGGAGCAGAATCGCTGCTTGGTCGCGGTGATATGCTGTTCAAACCTCCGGGAGCTTCGGAACTTCAGAGGATTCAGTCTCCGTTCGTTTCGGATGAAGAACTTAACGAAGTTGTTAAATTTGTTTCGGATCAGGCTGAACAGCTGTTCAATGACAGTGTTTTCGAGGCAAAGGCATCGGATGTGAATATCCCGGGAATGGAAAAAGACGGTGAAGGGCGCGATGAGGATCTGATCGGACAGGCTATCGAGATTATACGTCAGGATCGAAAGGCCTCGACCAGTTATATTCAGCGCCGACTTAGAATCGGTTATAATCGTGCTGCTTCCATTATAGACGTTTTGGAAGAGCGCGGTATAGTAGGGCCGATGGTTGGAACGAACGCGCGAAGAGAAGTTTTGATTGATTAATTACGGCTCTGTACCAGTTAAGGGTGGGATTTTGTTATTTCCACATTTAACTTCTGCAGAGCATAAAATATTAGGGTAAAAAACGTTGTCAGGATTAGATACAATTACAGAAGAAGAACTTAAGGAGAAGATCCTCGGAGTCGGTGCGGCAGAGCTTGCCAAGCAGTTTCGTACGACGGCTCTTTCTTCAACGATGCTCGCTTCACTGTACGAAAATAATTATGAGAATCCGAAGATCACTCTGTTTCTGGCCAGTTACAGTAATACACCTAGTCGCATTTTAACGCGAATGATAGACGAGTGCGGTTCTGAATTGGTTTTACAGGCGCTGGCATTTCATCCTCGGACACTGCCCGAGGTACTTCAGAAACTGATGTCTCATGAAAGTGTGCGTGTTCGCCGTTCGGTTGCTCAAAATAGAAGCATTACCCCTCAGACAGCGGCTCTGGTTGCAGAAGACAGTTCGTTTCTGGTAAAGTGCGCTATGGTTGAAAACCCGGTCCAATTTGCAACTTCTCAGGCTTCACTTGCTGAGGACGAAAATATTTGTGTTCGGACTTCACTGGCGATAAATAAAAAATGCACGCCTCAAACATGGGATCAGCTGCTGGAAGACGACAATATTTTTATCAAAGCAGTAATGGCCGGATTGGTTGATATGCCCGAAGAAAAATTGCTTGAGATTGCCGACTCGGAAGATGAGGAGTGGCAGAAATGTCTGATGACCCGTGATGAACTTTCCGATGATATTCTGGAATCACTTTGTTTCAGCAGAAATAAATCTGTTGCGCTTGAGTCTATTCAACGCAAAATCCTGATGCAGGACGAACTTATGGGCTGGGCGGTGCATGAAGATTCTGATTACCGCAAACTGATTGCGGGCATGAAGCAGATTCCTGACGCTATTCAGGAAGTGGTAGCCACAGACAAACTTCAGGAAGTGGTCGCTATCCTTGCTGCTAACCGTGGTCTTTGTGACAGTGCTGCAAAAGTTATTATCGAAAATTGTGCGGACAATGAAGTTCTGGTTGAACTTGCCGCTAATAAATCTATATCGGAAGCAATAATCTCCGATCTTTGCATGCTGGATGATTTATCGGTTCACGAAGTTCTTGCGCTTAGAACCGACCTGCAGGACTCGCATTTGAATACTCTGCTCAATAAAAAGCAGATACTGGATATTGTTTATCCGCTGGCAATGAAAGGATATTCATTTAAGGACCTTTCAAAAGAGGTAACGCGAAAGTTGGTGGCCAGCGAGTTGCCGACAATCCGGAAGTTTGCAGTAGAATCGCACGAACTGGAAAAGAGAGATGTACCGCGTCTGGTTTACGATGCGTCGCGGGATGTTCGGTTCAAACTTGTTACAAACCCCAATGTTGGGGA
>JAUVCU010000121.1 GCA_030590715.1 Lentisphaeria bacterium | reverse complement strand
ACAGTTACAATGCCCGGTGGTTCAATAAGAACTGAGATCGAGAATTTCCGTATCAGAACCAAGGGGCGGAAATATATGTCTGAGGAGTTCGAGCAGATTCCTATTATAACCAGAACAGACGGGACGGCGGTGAGACTGTATCAGATTGCGGAGGTAAGAGATTCGTTCGATGAAGATGTTGAACAATCGGCCTTGTTCAACGGGAAGCCGACAGCCTCGATTATGGTTTTGAAAGCAGACGACGAAGATTCGATTTCCATTTCCGGAAAAGTTGATGCCTATCTTGCGGAAAAAACAAAAACGTTACCGGTCGGGATAAAGTTGACGAAGTGGCGCGACGTTTCGAAATACATTCGCGACCGTCTGGACACTTTGATCTCTAACGGAAAAATAGGGATCGTTCTGATATTCCTTACGTTATGGATGTTTCTGGACTTCAGGCTTAGTTTCTGGGTCGCAGCCGGTGTGGTGATCTCCATCGGTGGCGGATTGGCTATAATGTGGGCTGTCGGGCAGACGTTGAATATGCTTACTCTTTTTGCGTTGATCATGATGCTCGGGCTGATTGTGGATGATGCGATTGTCGTTGGTGAATCCATATATGTTCATCGGATGCACGGCAACAGCTCCGTCGATAGTGCTACTAACGGAACTCACGAAGTTATGTGGCCGGTGATATCGGCCGTCATCACTACAATTCTAGCTTTTATTCCCTTGTACTACGTAGGGGGCATTATGGGGAAATTCATAAAGGAAATCCCAACGCCGGTGATTGCTGCTTTGACCATTTCGCTGGTAGAAAGTCTGTTTATTCTTCCTGTACATTTAAGGCATTTACCCGACCTGACTACAATTCGGCATCACGGGTTTTTTGCCTGGCCGGAACGGTTCAGACGAAGCGTTGGAGAACTGTTGGACAAGTTTATTAATTCAGTCTACGGACCGGCTGTAAATACGATACTTCACTGGCGCTATTTGACGTTATGTATATCTATTGTAATCATGATGACTATTGCCGGTATGGTTCAAGGCGGATTGATCAAGCGAATTGTTTTTCCTGAAAGCGATAATGATTATGTCCGTGCAAGAGTGGAACTGGAGGCTGGAACTTCTGTTGAATTCACCAAAAAGGTTGCGCAGGATATTCTGGATGCATGGAATGAAGTGGAAAATGAATTCAAAGGTCCGAATGGTGAAAAGCTCAGTAAGGCTGTATTTACTTTGCTTGGAGGATCAATAAATTTCGGAGAGCAGGTCGGAGCTAACAGCTTTGAGATTGCCATTGAAATGATGCCGGCTGAGGAACGAAATATTCACTATAAGGAATTAGTATACGAATGGCAGAAAAGGGTCGGTTATATCCCTCGCGCAATCAGCACTTCTTTCGGTACTTTCGATGAGGGGCCTCCGGGACTCCCTGTCGAGATCAAGTTTTTCAGTAATGATCAGCAGTCTTTAAAAGCAGCAGGACGGAAATTAATTTCAAAATTGAAAACTCTTGATGGCCTCTTTGATCATAAAATGGACTATCAACCGGGTAAAAAAGAATTTCAGATCAAGCTGAAGCCCGGAGCTGAGCAATTAGGTTTTGATATTGATACGGTTGCCCGACATGTAAACAGTGGGTTTTACGGACTGGAAACAACGCGTGTTCAGCGTCGAAAAGATGATGTTCGGGTAAAAATAAGATACCCACGCTACAATGGACGTGATTCTTTTATGACTTTGGAAAATATGAGGATTAAAAGTAAACTAGGACATACTGTTCCGCTGAAAAACATTGCAGAGATAACGATCGCCGAAGGACAGACCAAAATTACCCGAATCAACAAAAAGAGAAGTCTGACGGTTAGTGCCGACCTGAATTCGGATATTGCCAATGCCCAAGAGGTTATTGACAGTTTGAAAAAAGAGTTTCTGCCGCAACTTTGTGCTGAATACTCCGATTTGAGTTACTCTGCGGAAGGGCAGCAGAAAGAGTCGGAAGAGTCATTGAACTCACTGAAAGCCGGCTTTCCTCTTGCTATGATCGGGATATTCATGGTTATCGCAACGGTTTTCCGCTCTTACGTTCAGCCCGTTATTATCATGGTGACAATCCCGTTCGGAATGATTGGCGCTATTCTAGGTCACATAATGTTCGGATTGCCTATTTCCATGATGAGTATGTTTGGAATGGTCGCGCTGGCTGGAATCGTGGTGAACGACGCTATTGTCCTTATTGAAGCGGTAAATCACCGCTTGGGTAAAGGGATGTCACTGCACAAAGCTCTTTGCGAAGCAGGGAAGCGCAGGTTCAGACCTATCTTTCTCACGACGATAACTACTTTTATTGGACTTTCTCCAATCATTTTAGAGAAAAGCCTGCAGGCGCAGTTCCTTATTCCTATGGCTGTTTCAATCGCGTTCGGAGTTGCTTTCGCCACATTGATCACCTTGCTGGTCGTTCCATGTGTGATGCTCATAATAAGTGATGTGCGACTAACTGTGCACTTTCTATGGTATGCTGAAATATCAGACCGTGAAAGCCTCGAACCCCGCGCAAACCTAGACTGAATGACTTTATAAACAAAAAAAAGGCCGGAGATGATTAAATCATCGCCGGCCTTTGTGGTTTAGAGAGCTAAATGCTATAGAGTTGCTTTTGCATTCATAAGTTTAACAGCCATTACTGGATCCGTAGCATTTTGGATTTCTCCAAGCGTAATCGGTGTTTCCGGATTTGCGGAAAGTGTGATGTGTTTTGGATTGTGAAGGAAATCTTTAAGCTTCAGTAGAATGTCCTGAACAGCGGGATCCTGGAACTGTGCAATTACTGCATTAATTTCCCTGTCCATTTTTTTGATGATATCCTCTTTTGACTGGCCTGTTTTTTTGGACATCATTTCAATATATCTGTTGAAGAAAGAGTCGTCTGTATAGCTGCATGAAGCAGATACTAGCTCTATCTTAGGATAAGAGAACATAAACATGATCGGATTGAAGTTTGTCAGATCAACTGCCCCAAGTTTGAGCTTGATCACGATTTCTCCAAGTTCTTCTGCTCCGTAGCTCAATGTGTTCAGGCTAAGAACCTTATTGTCTTCGTCAATGCTGTAATCGATAGATAGGTTTGCCAGTACAGATTCGTAGCCCAAAGTAGACAGCTGCTCATGTTCTTTACCCAACAGTTCTTTCGTCAGGTGAAGTCCCTTTACAGTCATTCCAAGTTCTTTGGGAAACTTCTCGCTGCCTTCCGTAAACTTATCGAATGATATCAGATTAATATTGATCTCTTTGTTTTTAGTCTTTTCAGTCAGCTTTACGTTTTCAAAGCTTAAACCAGATGTGAAGTTCTTAGAGATCAGAGCAGAGTAAATATTGTCTAAAGCAACAGTTTCCACCACAGCCTCAACCGGCTGCTGTGTTGAAATGAATGACACATTGTTTGCGCTGAATTTAGCCGTCAGTAGATTCGTGCAGACCGAGTCGTATTTCAACTCACCCGCAAACTCCGTTTTTTTAGATAGCTTGTCCAGTTCGGATATAATCATTTTTTTAGCGGCAAAATTCAATCCTACATATGCCGCTCCGATAATTAATGCTGCCAGTACAACCAACTTCAGTTTATTCATTTTCTCTCCATGTTTTTTTAGTGTAAAAAATTAAGTATATTAGGCGGTGGTACTATACCACCGCCAAATATAATTAGTCCTCGCTTTATTAGTTATATTTATTAAATAACTATTTTGTCGTCGAGGTTGTTTACAAAGTAGATCATATTTTCCAGCTCGAGCAGGATACTGATGTTGTGGATAAGGCAGTCGTTGCGTGATTTCAGTTCAATAGGGGCAAAGTTCAGAATCCCTTTGATTCCCGCTTCATTAAGAGAATCAATTAGCTGTGGTGCGCGTGATTCAGGAACGGTCATGATCGCAACCTTAACGTCGAACTGCTGAGATATTTTCGACAGGTCTTCAAGGCCGTATATAGGAATTCGAGCTTCGGGGTCGACCAGTGACGGATCGGCGTCAAATCCGGCAACAACACGCATTCCTTCGGAAGCGAAGCCGTTGTAGTTCATGAGAGCACTGCCCATTTTCCCGCATCCGACAACGATTACATTCTGAATTACATCTTTTCCTAGGATTGTGTTAAGGCGTTCGAGGATTACTTCAACCTCGTAGCCTCCTTTCTTTTTGCCCGTGATTTTGAAAAGAGAAAAGTCTTTTCGAACCTGCGTTGGAGAAATTCCTAGAGCATCTCCAAGGTTGTCTGAGAATACCTTTATAAATCCTAATGATTTTAGTTTGTATAGAACTCGGCGATAATTTGACAACCTTCTTATTATTTCTTCTGTCGGTTTCATATTTTTAACTCCAAGGGTTTATTGTTCCAGTAAGGTACATAATATAGATTCCTCAATATGATTTTACACACCCTTATTCCCCTTTGTATACCCTAATTTTATACTTTGTTAAGAATTAAAACATGTTCTTGAAGTTACATAAAAAAATATATTTTGCACAATTCAATTGCTTATGTTGCCCTAAGTGTGTTCTTTATGTTATTTTTTTAACAACATTCCTTGAAAAATCTCTGTTTTTAACCATTTTGTAGCACGAAAATATAACGATATCTATAGAAGAAATTTTAAACTAGTTTTTAAACTATAAATCTTGGAGAGAAAAGATGAGCGAAAACAGAGGACCAATTGGAAGCGATGGTCTTGTGGACGAAATGCCAGAGGCTCGCGCAGAGCTGGACATGTTCATGGACGGTCTTGAGATCACAGATGATGCGAACAAAAACCGCGGATTTATGATCCCAAGTCTTCGTAAAGCACAGGACCTGTTTGGTTACCTTGCTGAAAGCGTACAGCTATACGTAGCAAACAAGCTGAAACTACATTTGGCTGATGTTTACGGAGTTGTTAGCTTTTACTCGTACTTCACAGTAGTGCCACAGGGTAAATATAAAATCTCTGTATGTGCTGGAACAGCATGCCACGTTAGAGGATCTGCTGTTGTGTTTAGTAAGCTTTTTGAAAAGCTTGCTCTTGAAGACGGTGAAGAGACAACGGAAGATATGCTTTTCACACTGGAAAAAGTAAGTTGTGTTGGAGCGTGTGGTCTTGCTCCGGTATTACTTATCAACGAAGATGTTCACGGTCAGGTTACTCCTGAAGCGGCAATCGCGCTTGTGAACGATATTCTGAAAAAAGAAAACGCAAACGCATAGTCGTTCAGGAGATTATAATAATGACAACAGTACAAACTGTAGATCTTGAAAGCACAGCTAAAGAATTTAATGCTGTAAGCGGATCGCTGAAAGAGCGTATCGTTCTTTGCGCTGGTACGGGATGTGTTGCTCAGGGAGCACTCAAAATTCGCGACGCTATCGCAGCTAAAATCGAAGAAGCGGGAATCAACGCTGAAATCGTTCTAGAGAAACACGCTGACGCAAAATCGGATATGGATCCGGCAAACACTGTATACGTTTCAAAGAGTGGATGTCAGGGATTCTGTCAGATGGGTCCTCTAGTTCGCGTTGAAAACGCAGACATCCTTTACGTTAAAGTAAAAGAAGATGACGCGGCTGATATCGTTGACGCGCTTGTTAAAGGTGAAGTTGTAGATCGCCTTCTTTATGTTGATCCAAATACTAAAGAAGTTCAGAAAGGTCAAGACGACGTTAAGTTCTACGCGGCTCAACAGCGTATTGTTCTTCGTAACAGCCTT